>CAZVMK010000017.1:0-23931 GCA_964628315.1 uncultured Oscillospiraceae bacterium | reverse complement strand
AGTCCAAGACCGCTGAGACTTACAGCGAGGTCGTGGAAGGTATGCAGTTCGACCGGGGCTATATCACCCCCTATATGGCGACCGACATGGAGAAGATGGAAGCCGTTGTGGACGATGCCTATATCCTCATCACCGATAAGAAAATCTCCTCCATTCAGGAGATTCTGCCCATTCTGGAGCCTGTCGTCAAGGCCGGCAAGAAGATGATGATCATTGCCGAGGATGTGGAGGGCGATGCCCTGGCTACACTGCTGGTCAACCGCCTGCGTGGCAACTTTAACTGTGTCTGTGTCAAGGCCCCTGGCTTCGGCGACCGCCGCAAGGAAATGCTGCAGGATATCGCCGTGCTGACCGGTGGTACCGTTATTTCCAGCACACTGAACATGGAGCTGACCGAGGCACAGCTGACCGATCTGGGCCGTGCCCGTCAGGTCATCGTCACCAAGGATAACACCACCATCGTCGATGGCGCAGGCAGTGCCGAGGATGTGAAGGCCCGTGCCCACCAGATCCGTGCCGCCATTGCCACCACCACTTCCGACTATGACCGTGAGAAGCTCCAGGAACGCCTGGCAAAGCTCAGTGGCGGCGTGGCCGTTATCAAGGTAGGTGCTCAGACCGAGGTCGCCATGAAAGAGCAGAAACTGCGTGTGGAGGATGCACTGAATGCTACCCGTGCCGCTGTGGAAGAAGGCATCGTGGCCGGTGGCGGTACCGCTCAGGTCAACGCCATTGCCGCTGTTGAAAAGTTGATCGCAAAACTGTCCGGCGACGAAAAGACCGGTGCAAAGATCATCGCCACTGCTCTGCAGGCACCCATTCGCCAGATCGCCGAGAATGCCGGCGTGGATGGCAGTGTGATCTATGAGAAAATCCGCTCCTCCCGTAAGGTGGGCTATGGCTATAATGCCTACACCGAGACCTTTGTGGACATGATCCCTGCCGGTATCGTTGACCCCACCAAGGTGACCCGCTCCTCTCTGGAAAATGCCGCATCCATCGCTTCCTGCGTGCTGACCACCGAGTCTCTGGTGGCCGACAAGCCCGATCCTGCCGCTGATGCAGCCGCCGCTGCCGCAGCCGCTCAGGGCGGAATGTATTGATAAAACGAAAAGCCGCCCAGCTGGGCGGCTTTTTGCTATCTATGGGCGGCGTTATTCGAAAAGGTCCTCATAGATTTTTTCAATGTAGTAATAGGTGCGGCTATCTTCGTCTACCATAAATTTTTCGTTTAGAGCACGGTGGTTGTAGACATAGGAAACGGAAATGGTGTATGCTTTGTCCCAGTCGGAGGAAGACTCGCTTCGTGTAGAATTGCTGATGGCATCATTCCACAGATATTCAAGCAGTTCCTGCCGATAGGCCGAGGATACCACCTGACCATCGATCATGATTTCACCCAGATGATTTGACATATCATGGATGCTGTCGAAATAGGTGGGGAATTTGACGGTATCTCCCCAGAATTGCGACAGCGCCCGATAGGCATCCGTGGCACGACCGATTTGGTAGACGCGGGTGACGGTGTTGCCGTTTTTTAATCGATAGTGGATGGTGACGTTGGCGCTGTAGGAGCCGTAGTTTCCGGAAAGTGCCTGCTCATGAGCCTGCAGGACTGTCTGGATTTTTTCGCTGTTGGAAACAACGGCGAAATTGTAATAGCTGTCGTTCAGGCGATCGATCCGTTCCAGCTGCTCGTTGCTGAGGTTGGCGTTGGCAACGACAATGGAGTCTATATCCTCTGACTTGGGAATGTAGGTTTCAAAGCCGAGAATATCCACGGCGGCCAGCACCAAAATCAACAGGGTGCTCAAAATCAGAATACCGCATTTGAAGAAGATAGATCTGCGGAAGATCTTCACACTGCGTTGCAGCAGCATTTGCAACAGGAAGAAGCCGACGATCATGCCGATGAATAGCAGAATGTATTCGCTTTTTGTGTACAGTGCAAACAGACGGAAGACCATGCCGCACAGCAGACTGCCCAGAATGGAGATGGCCCAGCGAACGGGGGCGATGGCGGCGAAATCTCCGGCCACCTCCAGATGCCGCTTGCGGTACAGCAACAGAGCGGCCGCGGCCATGATGATGCCGATGGCGGCCAGAATGAACAGGTACAGCCAGCCACCCTCAAAGCCACCGAAGGCGTATTTTCCGGAATAATAACTTTCACCCAGACTTGTGACGGTGAAATAGTCTGCGCCCGTCAGCTGCCATACGGGGCAAAGGTAGTAAAACACCGTGGTGTGCAGGCGGACACCGTACAAAAACGGCATGATAAGCTCCTCTGTCAGCCACAGCAGCTCCATGGAGAACAGGTTGAAGAGGGCATACACCAGAATTGCGGCGAATTTATTGCCGGTGGACAGGCAACACAGGCTGGCCATGCCGAAGAAAAACAGGTACATCAGCATACTGCCGCCGGCCCACAGCAGTGCCACATACCACAGCGAACCCAGCGTGGGCATTAAAATCAGCCCGAGGATAAGGTTAGGAACCAGCGCCATCAGAATGCCGGCGATAAAGTGGGTGCAGAACCAGGTCTCCCGTCGCAGAGGCATGGCGTGGAGGGCGTTGCACATACGCCCGTTGGACAGGTCGCCGAACAGCAGCAGTGCCACCACGATGGCATAGCCGCAGGTGATAAGGGGCATACCGGTGGACAAAATGGTGTGGATGGTATCGGGCAGAAAGCGGTCTTCGATGGTGGTGCTGCATATCAAAAGTCCGCCGATCAGATAGATGGCCCAGACAGGCAAAAAACGGGTGATGTCCTTTTTCAGGACGGTCAGATCACAAAACGATGTTTTTGACTTCATAGTTCACACCTCCCAGCTCGTAGATGAAGATCTCTTCCAAAGAAAGAGGAAGCAGATCGAAATAAACGGGATCGCTTTTTTGAACGATGGCCTTGACTTCTTCCATACCGCCCCGAACGATGAGGGTATGCAGTCGACCGGAAGCGGATTGATGGAGCACCTCCAGCTCATGGGGAGGAATGCCCACCATTTGCACCTTGGTCACGGAACCCTGCATATCCGCCAGGCTCTTTTCCAGCAGGATCTTTCCCTTGTCCATGATGCCAACGTGGTCGCAGACATCTTCCAGCTCTCGCAGATTGTGGCTGGAGACCAGCACCGTGGTTTCCCGTTGGGCGACGTCGGACAGCAGCAGGCTCCATACCTGACGGCGCATGACAGGGTCAAGACCGTCCACCGGCTCATCCATGATGAGCACATCGGGACGACAGCAGATGGCCAGATGGAAAGCGGCCTGCTTCTGCATTCCTTTGGAGAAACGGCGTAGTTGACCTTTTTTGGGCAACCGGAAAACGTCGTATAGCTTTTGGAACAGCTCCTGATCGAAATCGGGGTAGATGCCCTGATAAAATTTTCGCATTTCTTCCAGCGATGCAGAGGGAAAGTAGAAAATATCATCGGGGATGTAGGCGATGCGCCGCTTTGCATCGGGATTTTCGTAAATGGGCATACCGTCCAGCAGAACCTGGCCGCTGTCGGGACGGTAAACACCGGTCAGATGGCGGATGGCGGTAGATTTACCGGCACCGTTGGGACCGACCAGACCGTAAACGGCCCCCCTGGGCACGGTCAGGGTCAAATCATCCAGGGCTTTGAAATTACCGAAGGTTTTGGTGAGATTTTTAATTTCAAGCATGGTCAGTTCCTCCTTTTTTCAGTCGTTCGATCAATGCTTCCCGTTGAATTCCGGCTTTTACAAGTGCATCGGTCAGTTTGTCGAAATTTTGAAGCAGGGCTTCCTGCTCCATTTGAGCCTGCGCCGGAATGCCATGGACAAAACAGCCTTTTCCCTGAACGGTGGCAATCCAGCCGGATAGTTCCAGCTCCCGATAGGCCCGCTGGATGGTGTTGGGGTTGATGGTCAGGGCAGTGGCCAACTCCCGAACGCTGGGTAGTTTGTCACCGACCTGTAAAATACCGGAGCGAATTTGTTCACGGATGCCGTCAACGATTTGAGTGTAAATGGGACGGGCATCCCGATAGTCCAGATGTACCAAGAAAAAACCTCCTTTTCTGTATGAATTGTGTGAATTGTAATAGTACAGTTTTCTGATAAACGGCCGGATTTTATGCTCCTGGGCGCTCTTGTGCCCACTGCCTTCCCTCAAGGGGAGGGGGCAGGGGGCTATGCCCCTGCCGGTAATGTTCATTTATTTTGTTGTGGTCAGAGAATTGACGGCTTCTTTCAGCCGCAACATGGCTTCTTCCACGGTACAGCGAGGGCAGGCCAGCACGATACGCTGGAAGAGGGCGGATTGTTCGCCGAAAATGCTTCCGGTATCCAGCCAGATCCGCGCTTTGTTCATGATGAGGTCGTCCAGCTGTTGCTTGTTCAGGCCCAAACCGGTGCAATCGATCCAGGCAACATAGGTGCTCTCCGGCTCAATCAGCCGGATCTGGGGCAGATTTTCCTGCAGGAATGTGCGCACATAGGCAAGATTGGCCTGGATATAGGCCTTGCATTCGTCGAGCCACTGTTCACCGCCGTTGTAAGCGGCCTTAGTGGCGATAAAGCCCAGCATATTCGGCTCGCGGATGGCGGCCGCTTCCAGCTTTGCTTTGAAAGCATCACGCAGCTGCTGTCCAGGGATGAAAATATTGGAAGTGCGCAATCCGGCCAGATTAAAGCTCTTGGAAGCGGCGGTGCAGACCACCGTATGCTCCATGCGTTCGGGACAGGCTTTCAGGAACGGGGTGTGGGGATGGTTGGGATAGGAAAAATCGCTGTGCAGTTCGTCGGAAACGACGGTCAGGTCGTATTTCTGCGCCAGGGCACCGACTTTTCGCAGTTCTTCAACGGTCCAGACACGGCCGACCGGATTGTGGGGGTTGCATAGCAGGAGCAGTTTTACGTGATTTTCTTTGATTTTTTGCTCCATGGCCTCATAATTCATGGTGTAGCGGCCGTCCTGATAATTCAGGGGGCAATCGATCAATTTACGGCCGTTGAGCCGAATGACGTCGTAAAAGGGATAATACACGGGGCTCATCAGCAGAACACTGTCGCCGACTTCCGTGGCACAGCGGACGGCGGCGGCAAGACCGGCATCGGCGCCAGGGGTGTGAACCATCCATTCACGCCGGATCTCCCAGTTGTGACGGCGTAGGAACCAGCCGCGGACGGCCTGATAATAGCTCTCGTCGACCAGACCGTAGCCGAAAATGCCAAATCGGACTGCATCGGCAAGGGCATCCTGTACGCACTGAGGCGCACGGAAGTCCATATCCGCTACCCACATGGGGATGGTGTCCATCGGATAGCCGTTTTTGGGAATGGAATCGAATTTATTACACGCCGTGTTAAAACGGTCGATCTTCTCGTCAAAAATACTGGTCATGATAGTTTCCCTTTCTAAAAGTGTACTAGTACAGTTATGATACACGCCTTTTCTCCGTTTGTCAATAGTCGTTGTGAAAGATATTCGGTTAAAAATTCAATATAATCTTAAGAGTTTCGTGTTGATAGTCGGCCGAGATGGTGCCGCCCATTTGCTCGGTCAGCAATTTGGCAATGGCAAGCCCCAAGCCTGTGGAGCGTCTTGCAGACTCCACGGTGTAAAATCGGTCGAAGAGTTTGCCTACCTCCACGGCACTCATGCCATAGGCACGGTTGGAAAACACAATGGTTCCGCTGTCATCCATGGCAACGGAAAAATCCCCGTCACTATACTTGATAGCGTTGACGATGATGTTGTCGAAAATGCGGCGCAGGGCTACCGGATCCAGTTCTTTTCGGACGGGGGAGTGGGGCAGACTGATCTGTGGCTCAATGTGGGCTGATCCAAAATCGCCCTCTAAATTCAGCAGACTTTCTTCCAGCACACGAGCTATGTCTACCGGCCGGCATTTGAGTTCTGTCACGGAGGTGACAATGGAATAACGAAACAGTTCCTCGGTCAATTCTTTCATGGCTTCGGAACGGTTGCGGATATGCGCCACATATCGGGCGGCATCCTCCGAAAGTGCTGCCTTTTCCAGCAGATCCAGATAGCCGCAAACAGCCGTCAGTGGTGTGCGCAGGTCGTGAGAGATGTTGGTAACGGCATTTTTAAGTTCCTGATTGCCGTTTTGATACTCCAGCTGCATCTTCCGAAGCGCAGAGAGTTGCTTTTCCATTTCCAGTGCCAAGCGGCATGCGTACTTATCCTTTGTGGAAATGCGGACAGATAAATTGGTATCGGTGGAAAGATGCAGCCGGACACAGTCGCAGATCTCCTGCATACTTTTACGCAACAGGTATATTTTCACGGTCAAGGCGACACATACCGTCGCCAGCATAATACACAATATCCACGGAAGCATCCTTCCACCACCTTTTATTTCAGTTCTTTTTTGCGGAAACGCAGATAGCCCACGGCGCTGATGACCGCCAGTGTTCCAAAGGAATAGAGCAGATTTAGGGTCAAATCGGTATTTTCTTCCTCGGTCAGTTCAAAGCTGTAGGCGTTGATTTTCCAAGAGGGCCGCACGTTTCCGTTTTTATCAATACCGCCGAACCAATCATAGGACATATCACGATATTCGATGGCGTGACTGTATGGCAGAATATGATAAACTGTCGTCAAAATCGCACGGGGCGTACCACCCACATAGTTCGGATTTTCAACTTTATGTTCCGACCCAGGTACGATGGTCATATAGTATCCGCCATCTGTTGTGTCACCGCCGTATTGCCATTCGTATTCAACGATAAATTCCTCTTGTTTCAATACTTCATCAATTTGGCCGGAAGCAAAACAAAGGCCAAAGACCACCAGAATGTTTACGGCCATGACCGCAAATCGATTTGGCAGCAGGCAGGCGATTGTGACCACCAGCGCAGAAATAAGCAGGTTGGCAAAAAACATATCCCAAAATACTCTGACCAAGATGCTTGTGCCGATCACCCCGAACACATAGCTGTTAAATGCGGCAAAAATCCCCGCATAGAGCAGAAACATCACTCCGGCGGCGCATAAACCCAAAATCAGTTCCGACAGAAAGATCTGCCCTTTGGTATGTCCGCAAATGACCTTGTTGCGGAAAATGCCGTCCCCGTACTCGCGGCCTACCAGCCATGAAATGACCACCGCAAAAACCATAAACTCCAGCATGATGTAGAAATCTTCCAGATAATAATGGCGGGCGTTGTAGCCGCCAATCGTACCCAGCACGGCCGTGGCGACGATCCCCAGCCAGAAGACAAAACTGTGCAAATAGCGGCGTACACCGGTGCAAAGTAGCTTACTCATGGTCGGCACCTCCTACCAGATCAATGAAATAGCTTTCCAGGCTTTCATCCTGTTCGTGGGAGTTGTACAGGTCACAATCTTCCCGTGCAAGAGCCAGAACCAGTTTGGTCAAATTCGGTTGGCCATAGATGTTGGCCTGTTTGTCGGAAAGTATTTCGTATTCCAGCCCCATTTCGTCTAAAATACGGGCCAGCACTTTCGTGTTCGACACTTCCAAGCAGGTGCACTTGCGGCACACACTTTCCAGATCTTCTGCGCTGATCTGCTTCAACAGATGCCCTTTGTCGATAAAACCGTAGTGGGTAGCCAGTTTGGAAAGCTCACCGAGAATATGGCTGGAGATCAGCACTGTGATCTGCTTTTCCCGATTGAGTTTTAAGATCAGCTCCCGAATTTCCACGATTCCCTGAGGATCAAGGCCGTTGATGGGTTCATCCAGCACGATAAAATCCGGATCTCCCAGCAGCGCCATTCCAATGCCCAGCCGTTGCTTCATGCCCAGAGAAAAATTTCGCACTTTCTTCCGTCCGGTGTCTTCCAACCCTACCAGTTTTAAAATTTCGGGTATGGAGTCGTAAGAGGGCAGACCCAGTGTCAGTGCCTGCTGCTTCAAATTATCCGCTGCACTCATGTCAGGATACAGTGACGGCGTTTCCACCACTGCGCCCATCCGATTTCGGGATTGTCTGATTTTCTTATCCTTGTGATCAATGCTGTAAAGGGCATAACTGCCCTCGGTAGGTTCCTGCAAGCCGCAGATGACACGAATGAGAGTGGTCTTACCTGCGCCGTTGCGACCTACAAAGCCGTAAATCGCTCCTTTGGGGATGCGCATGGATACATCGGTAAGGACCTGGGTTTTTCCGTACTTTTTGGAAAGTGCGGAGGTGGTCAGTACATATTCCATAGAAAAGCCTCCTTTTATGCTTTACCACAATATGATACAGGGAAAAGGTAAAGACAGCGGTAAAGAAAAAGGTAAAGATTTGGTAAAGGTTCATTCTACTGTCAGCTTGTAGCCAATGCCCCAAACGGCGGTGATCATATCATGCCCTCCGGCTTGCCGCAGTTTCAGACGCAGGTTGCTGATATGCTGTTTCAGGGAGTCTTCGGTGCAATCCGGTGTGTCCGGAGCGATTTTGTCCAAAATCGTTCCCTTGGAGATCGCCCGATCGGGATTTTCCATTAGTAATTTTAAAATTGCAAATTCCGTTTTCGTCAGTTTCAAGGCTGTTTTGTCAAAAAGCACCTCGTGGGCCACCGTGTCCATCACCAGAGTGCCGACCTTTAGTACGTTGTCCGTTGGCGGCTGCTTTTTTCGCAGTTGCACCGCAATGCGAGCCAGCAGTTCCCTTGTATCGAAGGGCTTGGTCAGATAGTCCGCCGCACCGCTCAGCAGAAGATTTACTTTGTCTTCCACATCGACTTTGGCACTGAGCACGATGACCGGAGCGCTCCGTATCTGGGGCAATACATCCTCTCCGGATAATCCTGGCAACATCAAATCCAGCAGCACAAGATCCGGTTTCTTTTCGGAAAGAAGCAATACCGCTTCCGTGCCGGAATAGGCACGCAAAACGCCATAGCCGTTTTGCCGCAGGACTTCTTCCAGCATATTGCCGATGTAAATATCATCATCGATCACAGCGATCGTCTTCACAAAATCACCACCAAATTGTGTTTCTACCCAGTATAACAGATAATTGTGAACTTTTCCAGCATTTCGTGGGCATAGATTATTTTTGGGCAGACAGTGACACCGCAGGCCGGAACAGCCTGCGGTGGTACTTTTCAGATATTCTCCGAGCGGATGGCTTTAATTGGATTATCCTTGCGCAGTTTGGTCACGGCGTAGGACATGGAGGCGAACACCACCGCAAACACGCACAATGCGACAATCGATATTGCGCCCCAGGGCATTGTGACGGTTCCGCCGAGGGGCCGATGGAACACGTTTTGGATGCCGATACTCAAGGCAATTCCGATGGGCAATCCCCATAGCAGAGACCTCAAGCCGTAAATCAGGCATTCGTGAAGCGCCATACGGTAGATATCTCCGCTCGTCATGCCGATGCTTCGCAGCATTCCGAAATCTCTCCGCCGCAACATGATGTTGGTGGAAATGGTGTTGAACACATTGGCCACACAAATCAGGGAAATCAGGACAATGAAGCCATAGCTGAACACGTCCACCAGTTGCTTGATCGCCCGATAGTACATTTCCTGTTCAAGGAAATCCGTCATCATTATCTCCGACTCGGAAAGATCGGCGATAAACCCGTCATGGTCGTTGACACTGACAGACAGATTCCATTTGTTTCCCTGCTCCCCCAGAGCCGAGAGGGGCAAAATCAGGGTCACATCGCGCTCATCGGAATAAAGGCTTCTGAAAATACCGTAGGGCAGTTCCTCAACGGAGGCACCCAACCGATATGTGGGCAGCTCAACCTGTTCCCAAACATAAATCGGTTCTTCTTCATGGGTCTGGGTCTCTCGGTCGTACAGATAGTAGGCAAAGGAGACTGTTCCCTGCTCATCTACCTGCCGAACACATTGTACGGTCAGATATTCTTTGGACATTTCCCACACCTCGTCACCGTAGGTGCCCTCATGCTTTATGGAATAGCGGAAATCATAACCGATAATATCTTCGTCCGTTCGGCTTTCTGTCAGTTGCCCACACCCCACCAATTTTATGATGTAATCTCTTACCTCATTCGGCACCGTTTCGGGATAAGTAAAAACTTCCTCTACCTCGTCGGCAAAAACATCGGATTTCAGTGTCTGTCTCGTAAATCCGCCGTTTTCTTCATCCGGCACATAGACAGCAATGTTGGCCTGGGCAACCAGTGCCAAGGGAGCTTTTGTGTCAAAATAGGGTTCCGGATCGATGCCCTGTTCTGTCAGATAAGCACGCAACACTTCGTCTTCCAGATAGACCACATCCAGGGACTTACATACCATGTTGATATTCAATGTATTCTCTGCAAAGGTTTGGCAATCCTGCCAATAATCCGGAGTCTGATTTGTTTGCGGAATTTCCACCCAGTAATCGTAGCTCTGCCAAAGGGCACTGCCGCTTACACTCTCGTGGTTTCGAATATCCTTCACTTGCTCCGCAGTCAGGCGTTCGAGCAAAATGTCAAAATTATTGGTGTTTACCTCATCATCTGCTGCAATGGACAAGGTTTGCCCAAAGGTAAAGGCCGACAGGAACAGGGCAATACTGATGACCAGGGAAATGACCGTGGCGCGATATTTCTTTTTGCTGACGGTATAATACTTCTTCGCCATGAAAACCGGCAGCTTTTTGCTGCATTTTCTCGACGATTTCTTCATTTTTCTCGGGATTTGATAATCCTGCGTCTGGCGAACAGCCTCCAAAGGCGGTATTTTCGTGGCACGGCGAGCAGGCTTTCGGGCAGAGAGCAGTACCGTGGCCAGACAGATCACCCCTGCACCGGCAAAGGCCACCGCTGAGGGAACCGTTTGCAATTTGATATCATAGCTGTCAAAAAGCATATTGATAGACGATTGGAGGATACGCATGGTAACGGCAATGCCTATATAGCCGCACAGGATGCCGATCGGAATGCCGACGGCAGACAAAATCAGCGCCTCAAACCGAACCGAGCGGCGAATTTGTTTTTTCGTTGCGCCGATGCCGGAAAGCAGGCCAAATTGCTTTGTCCGCTCCGATACGGAAATGGAAAAAGCATTGTAGATCAGGCTGATCGAGCCTACCATGATGATGGCGATCAGAATTATGCACACGGCGAAAAGCAATGTGGAAATGTTGCTGTATCTGGTAGCGCCGTAGAGGGAAGTCAGAGTATAATTGACCTCTGCAATAACCCCCTTGGGGGCATTTTTTGCCATGGATGTTACCGAAAAGGGGAGCCAGGTCTTCACATACACCCGATGCCAGATAGCCGGTTCCGTGTTTTCGTCGGCATAAGTAAACAGGTGGCTACAGGTCAGGGTATCGTCCCCCAGTCTGGTGAAATAGCCACTGATACCCACGATGGTATAGGTCCTTTCGAAATCCGCTCCCTCGGAGGGGATTTCAATGCCGAGCTCTTTCGGGCATTGGGCCACCGCCTTCAAAGTTACGCGGTCCCCCAGTTCGGCGGAAGTGCCGCCATTGGTCAAATAATAGTAAATATTACGGGTAATGACGATCTCATCGCTGTTTTGTGGCAAACGGCCTTCTTCCAGATCGACCGTCACCATGTTGAAAAATTCGTCATCTCCGGCGGCAATGATGGTCACTTCTCTGTTGATATATCCGTCGCCCCGTTCCCGTTCAAAGGTAGTAAAGCCCAGAATTTGTAAATCTCCGGCATTGCGGATACCGTTTTGCGCCAACACTTCGTCCTTATTCTCATCGGTGGCGTAGTCATAGCGCAGGAAATAGTCGCCGGTTTCCGTTATGCTGATATCCGCCAGGTAAGACCACAGACTGTAGCCCAGTGTGGTGACGGCTGTGAACATGGCCGCTGACAGAATGATTCCTACAATGGTTACGATGGTCCGTGTCCTGTTCTTCCACATGGCTTTCCATGTGACTTTGTTAAGAATGTTCATCGGATCACCTCATCACGGGTGATGTGTCCGTCTTCAATGGCGATGATCCGATCGGCCTGCAAGGCAATGGACTCATCGTGGGTGATGACGATAAGGGTCTGGCCGAACTGCTGATTAGACATTTTTAAAAGCTCCACGATCTCTCTGGAGTTTTTTGAGTCCAAATTACCGGTGGGCTCGTCCGCCAGCACCACGGCCGGCGCATTCATCAGCGCCCGACCGATGGAGACCCGTTGCTGCTGACCGCCGGAGAGCTGGTTGGGCAGATGCTTTTCCCGACCGTGCAAGCCCAGCGTGGTCAAAAGCTGATCCAGCCGCTGGTCGTTGACCTTGCGGCCGTCCATCAATACCGGCAAGGTGATGTTTTCTTTGACGTTCAATACGGGGATCAGGTTATAAAACTGATAGATCAGTCCTACTTGACGGCGGCGGAAGATCGCCAGTTGCTCTTCGTTCTGGGCAAAGACATCCTGTCCCTCCAAATAGACTTTGCCGCTTGTGGGGCGGTCGACACCGCCGAGAATGTGTAACAGGGTGGATTTTCCCGAACCGGATGGGCCGATGATGGCTACGAACTGCCCCTTTTCCACGGAGAAGCTCACATCATCCAAGGCTCGAACTTGATTTTCACCCTGTCCATAAGTTTTTGAAAGGTGTTCCACTCGTAAAATTTCCATAAAGGATACCTCCATCTTGTGATGATGCCAGTATAGCAAAGGGAAGTGACAGCTCAGTGACTTTCAGGTGACAATTTTGTCACACGATCTGCCCGTAAAATTTGATGATAAATTTTGCACCTTTTTCACCGTTACAGGCCTGTACTGTGCCGTTCTGGGCAGTAATAATGGTTCGTGCCAGAGAAAGGCCGATGCCGTAGCTGTTTTCGGATGCGTTACTGCCCTTGTAAAATCGTTCAAACAGGTGGGGGATATCCTTTTCGTTGAAACCGGCGCCGCTGTCCTCTACACAAATTTGCGTGAACAGGGGAGTCTGCTCCGCGGTAACGGTGATATTGCCCCCACGGGGCGTATGTTCGGTGCAGTTTTTCAAAATATTGCCCAGAGCTTCGGCGCTCCAAACCATGTCGCCCGAGAACGTCTCTGCGCCGCAGTGAACAACCAGGTGCTGATCGCATACATCCATGGCAATGGCCAAAGGAGCCGCGGCACGTTCAATCAGATCGCTCACTGCCACCGTTTCTTTTTTCATTGGCACAGTCCCTGCATCCAGCTTGCTTATTTTCAGCAAGGTTTCCACCAGCCAGTCTGTATGTCCCAGCAAACTGCGCAGTTCCGCTGTCAGCTCCAGTCGTTGTTTGTCTGTCAAATCCGGCGCACGCAGTAGTGTTGTTGTCAAGTTCATGGCCGTCAGAGGTGTGCGGAGCTGATGGGAAATATCCGCCAAAGACTCGGCCAACAGGCGCTTGTCCTTTTTGACCGTTTCGTTGCTTTCCGTCAGGCGCAACAGCAATTTTTGCAGCTGATTGGCAAGAATGGAAAGTTCGCCCTCCTCGTAGTCCCGAATGTTGATGGTTTTGCCCTCCACAAGCAGCTCGTCCAGCGCAGCGCTGAGCCTTTGCAGACGGCGGTAGCGCTTTCTTTCTGTCCGGATATGGATGAAAGTACAGGCTCCGCAGGTGAGCATTACCAGAGCACCGCACAGAATGTTTGCACAAAACCCAGCCACCGTCAGCACCACCGAAACCACTGCCATGGCTATGCAACTGTTGCGCAATTCTCGGTTGTTGCCGATCATTTCTCTCCCTCCAGTCTGTAGCCCAGTCCACGAACCGTTTTGATATAGCGTGGATTTTGCGTATCCGGTTCGATTTTCTCGCGCAGACGCTTGACATAAACCGTCAGGGTGTTATCTCCTACGAAATCACCGGCGCTGTCCCAAATCTCCTCCAGCAGTTTTTCTCTGGTCAGGACTTGACCGCGGTTGTTCAGAAAAACCAGTAGCAATTTGTATTCCAGCGCCGATAGATAAAGCTCCTGCCCGTCACGGGTCACAATGCCTTTCTCCGTATCAATAACCAGTTCTCCGATGGTCACCACGCTCTGCCGTTTTCCCACCCGTCGCAGGACACTCCTGATACGGGAAATTAGCTCTCTCGGGCGGAATGGCTTGGAAATATAGTCATCTGCGCCCATATCCAGCCCCATGACTACGCTGTATTCATCGCCGGAGGCGGTGAGAAAAATCACGGGGATATTCCGTTCCTTGGCCAGCGCACAGACTGCAAAACCGTTCCCCTCTGCCAGCGAGATATCCACCAGTGCCAGATCCGGATCGTTTTCTTCCATTTGCCTTTCCGCTTCGGCCTGTCCTGTGGCGGAGCAAACCGAAAATCCCTCCAAAATCAAAAAACTGGTCAACATTTTGATCAATGTAGGATCGTCTTCCACAAGTAGCAACTTTTCCATTTCATCGCCTCCGTTTTTTATCATAACATTTTTTCAGCCGGATTACCATTACAGAATTGTCACATTCCGAGGAATATATGGCTGACGGTATGCTTTTAACGACCCTTGAACCCATCGTCCCGAATATCCATATAAAAAGGGAGTGGTATTATGGGACTCGTGCATAATACAAAATCCGACCTGTGGTGATAACCATAGGTCGGATTTACTGTTTTGTGAGCACATGTCTAGGGAGAGCGTTTTATTATCAAATTATTCTCTAACGGTGCCGTCGCTATTGAACAGAGGCAGCTTTTCCAGATAGATGATATCGTCCCGTGTCTGGGCATCGCCTTCGGCCAGAACGGCCATTTTGCCGACGATAATGCCGCCGGCCTTGTTGACCAGCACCTCCAGCGCATGGAGGCTTTCACCGGTGGAGATCACATCGTCCACGATGAGGATGCGCTTGCCTTTCATCAGCTCGGCATCGGCCACGTCCAGGTACAGCCGCTGCTGCCCCATGGTGGTGATGGAGGTGACGGTGGCTTCAAACACGCCGGTCATGTAAGCTTTGGGGGCCTTACGAGCCAGGAAATACTTTTTGGCATTGCTTTGACGGGCCATTTCGTGGCCGAGGGGGATACCCTTTGCTTCTGCGGTGATGAGGTAATCGTATTCGGGGGCTTTTTTCAGCAGTTCCCGTGCGCAGGCTACGGTCAGCTCCTGATCGCCGAAAACAACGAAACCGGCAATAGAGAGCGTGTCGCTGATGGGGCAGATGGGCAGATCCCGTTCAAGACCTGCGATATTCATCTTGTAAGTCATGGAAAAAACTTCCTTTCCTTTTTTGGAGATAAGTTCATTATAATATTTCGTCGGAAAAAGTCAAGGAAAAACACGCACATTTAGTTCCGTGCCGATGACTTTTGGACAAGATGATGTGACACGTCAAAATACGGCTTTTATTTTTTATAAAAATCCATGACGAAAAGCGTTGTCCCCAGCGGAAATTTATGATATAATACAAGGTACTGACGAATTAGGAGCGAAAGCGATGAACATAGAGCCTGTATATTTGGAAAAGGCCGATACCCAAAAACTGCTGGCTGCGGCCAGCGGTGACGGTGCACTGCTGTACCTGTACTTAAAAAGCGGCAATCCGCTGGAACGGGCGGCGGAAGAATTGCGGATGAATGAGCCGCGGTTGTCCTGCGCTGTGGCGACCCTGCGGCAGTTGGGACTGTGGCAGGAACAGATGGGCGCCACGGCGGTGTTCGGCGAGCGGCCTGCTTACACCGAGCAGGATGTACTGCGTGCCATGGGCACCGACACCTCTTTTCACAGCCTTTACGGAGAGGTCCAGCGGCGGCTGGGCCGCACCCTGACCACCGAAGAACTGAAAATATTGCTGGGATTTGTCCGCTATCTGGGGTTACCGGAGGACGTGATCTGTGTGCTGGTGACGTATTGCATCGACCGTGCCCGTCAACGGGGGAGCCTGCGAAATCCCTCTCTGCGGACCATCGAAAAAGAAGCCTACGCCTGGGCAGAGCAGGGAATAGACACCATGGCGGCTGCGGCGGCTTTTATCCACCGCCAGAATATGTACTTCAGCCGTTTGGGTCAACTGCAAAAACTGTTGCAGATCCACGGCCGAAAGCTGACAGCGGCCGAAGAAAAGTACGCCTCCGCATGGATCGATATGGGTTTTGACGATGAGGTGTTGGCCATGGCTTATGAGCGGACCTGTCTGAACACCGGCGGCCTGAGCTGGGCCTATATGAACACGATCCTGACTCGCTGGAAAGAGGCAGGATATGTGACGGCGGATGATGTCCGTTCCGGCGACCGCAAGAGCGTGCCCAAGGGCGCTTCCGGTCAACTGGGCGATGCGGAATTGGAAGCCATCAGAAAAGTATTGAAGGAGGGCTAAATCATGGCATATAGTGCAGAAGTTGTGGCAAGAGCCAGGGCACGACTGGCCCAGGATCGGGAAGATCGGGCATCGGAAAATCGCCGGCATTTGGCCCATGCCTATGAAGTGCTTCCCCGACTGAGAGAGATCGACATTCAACTGCGTGCAACCATGGCGATGGCCGCCCAGGCGGCTTTTACCCAGGGGGAAGATCCCCAGGAATTACTGCGTGAAGCACGGCGGAAAAATATTGCCCTGCAACAGGAACGGGCAGAGCTGGCGGCGCTGTATTTTGAGGAAGGATATCTGGATGACAGCCCCGTTTGCGACAAATGCGGCGGCAATGGTTATATCGGCAGCCAGATGTGCGAGTGCCTGCGGGAACTGTGCAGTCAGGAACAGAAAAAAGAGCTGACTCTGCTTTCCGGTAGCAAAGAAAATTTCAACCAGTTCCGGCTGGACTATTATCCGGCGGAGGTAGATAGCCGCTACGGGGCCAGTCCCAGGACCATCATGGAGAAAAACTTCCGCAACTGCAAGAACTATGCGGCAACTTTTTCCAAGGACTCCGGCAATCTGCTGTTTGTCGGCGGCACGGGACTGGGAAAAACGTTCCTGTCGGCTTGCATCGCCCGTGCGGTGGCAGATCGGGGATATTCGGTCATGTATGAAACGGCGGCGCACCTGTTTGCGAAACTGGAGCAGGCACGGTTCAATTCCAACGAGGAGACCCGTCGGGAAGCGGACAAGTTCACAGCCTGCGATCTGCTCATCATCGATGACCTGGGAACGGAACTGCCAGGTCAGTTCGTCACGGCGGCGCTGTACAGCCTGATGAACGATCGGATCCTGGCGGGAAAGCCCATGGTCATTTCCACCAATTTGAATGTGGATGAGACGGCACGGCGCTATTCTCCCCAGATCGCATCACGGCTCCACGGCAGCTTCGCACGGCTGACTTTCGTGGGAGAAGACATTCGGGTGCTGAAAAATCGGGGGATGTAAGTTGAAAACGGCGATTATTTTTGACCTGGATGGCACCTTGCTGGATACGCTGGGAGATCTGCACGCCGCGACCAATGCGGTGCTGACCCAGTTCGGATATCCGACACGGTCCATAGAGGAGGTTCGCAACTTTGTCGGCAACGGCGCCGAGCGGCTGATCCGGCTGGCAGTGCCGGAAGAGGCACAGGAAACCGTGCCTCAGGTTTT
This sequence comes from uncultured Oscillospiraceae bacterium, assembly GCA_964628315.1. Lineage (GTDB taxonomy): Bacteria > Bacillota > Clostridia > Oscillospirales > Oscillospiraceae > Faecousia. The sequence continues at coordinate 6,539 of CAZVMK010000017.1, read as the reverse complement.
GGAGGCTTTTCAGCGCTATTATGCCGCCCATTGCGACATTTTGACCAAACCCTATGAGGGCATCCCAGAAATGTTGACTCAACTGGGAAGGACATACCCTCTGGCGGTGGTGTCCAACAAGCCGGACAGGGCAGTGGGGGAGTTGGCGAAAATCTATTTTCCCGACTTGTATGCCCGAGGAGAAAGTACCGATTGCCCGAGGAAACCGGCACCGGATATGGTTTTTAAGGCTATGGAGGCCTTGGGAGCCCAGCGGTGCATCTATGTGGGAGACAGCGAGGTGGACGTGCTGACGGCAAAAAATGCCCAGGTACCTTGCCTGAGCGTGACCTGGGGCTTCCGAGATGTAAAAACGCTGGAAAGAGCCGGAGCAAAATATTTCTGCCATCGGGCAGAGAATGTTCAAAAAAGTATAGAAGAGATTATGGAGAGAGAATTTTAAATGGCAAATGAATTTTATGCACTGCTTGGCAGAATGAGATATATCACCCGTTGGGGTCTGATGAGAAACAGTTTTTCCGAAAACATCCAGGAGCACAGCCATCAGGTGGCGGTGCTGGCCCATGCGCTGGCACTGATCCGTCGGGATATTTTGAAATTGGAGGGCCCCGATCCGGACCGTTGCGCCGTGGCGGCGTTGTATCATGATGTGTCGGAGATCGTTACCGGCGATTTGCCGACCCCTATCAAGTATTATTCTCCCACCATTCGGGATGCGTATAAGCAAGTGGAGCATATTGCAGGGGAACGTCTGCTGGATATGTTGCCTGCGGAGCTCAGAGAGAGCTATGTGGACTATGTCCACGAAAGCGATGAGGAGCTGAATCCGATCGTGAAGGCAGCGGATAAACTGTCGGCCTATATCAAGTGTGTAGAGGAGCAGAAAGCGGGCAATAAAGAGTTTGAGTCTGCGGCCACCCAGACCATGGCGGCAATGCACGCCATGGATCGGCCGGAGCTGGAATGGTTCATCTATCATTGCCTGCCGGCCTATAACTGCAATCTGGACGAACTGGGACTGTAAAAAAGATGAGAGGGCTGAAAAGCCCTCTCTTTTTTAAAATCGGTGATTGCAGCGCTATAATGGATGTGGTGTTTTAAGGTTTTTCTTTGAAATATCTTGATAGTGCAGTAGTAGCTGTAAATGAAATCGCACTACCATGTTGTTTCCATGTGCCACGATACCCAGTATAACAGATAATTGTGAACTTTTCCAGCATTTCGTGGGCATAGATTATTTTTGGGCAGACAGTGACACCGCAGGCCGGAACAGCCTGCGGTGGTACTTTTCAGATATTCTCCGAGCGGATGGCTTTAATTGGATTACTTGTCCCCAAATATATCTTCTGCCGCCAGATGGGCATGGTCAATGCCGTGTGGCGGTAGCTAACAAAAGAAAACAAACAAGAAAAGCTCTTTGGTGGGCTGCGGAATGCACGACCACCAAAGGGCGAAATGTTTAGTTGTGACCCAAAGAAAAATATTTCAGAAAATTCGAAAATTTTCTGAAATCAAGTGTTTTTTCTCTCCGGCGATGGCAAAAAATTCGCAGAAATTTGCCAAGTTTTTTCCAACATGGGTCAAAATATGGGTCAAACCGATTTTTGCCGAATTCTGGCAAATTTCCTCCAACTTTTTGACCACAAAAAGCAAAGAAAAAGTCCCAAATCCTTCCGGATTTGGGACTTTTTTGGTTGCGGAGGCAGGACTCAATTGAATAACTGTGTCGCCGCCGTCCAGCCGTCGGCAAGCAACAGTCCACCGGACTGTTGCATTATATTTTTCAAGTTCATAGAACTTGAAACTACGACCGACCGGTTAATGAGTTGCGGTCAAATCAACTTTTCAGGCGATTATCCGCCATTTTGCCCCGTTTTTGGACATTTCCCGAACGCCGAAAGTCCATTGTCTGCTGAAAAATCCAACGGCTGATAACCCCGTATGGGTCAAAACATGGGTCAAACCCAAATCTGCCCAAGCCCAGCCAGTTTCAGTCATTTCCCATCCCACGGCGGTGACTACCGCCGCCAAACGACAACTAACAAAACGAAAGAAACAAATAAAACGCAATTAACCTCCACTAAAATATTAATTCGATACCAACGCTGTCAGCATATCTGCTTTTTCTCTGGATTTTTCATCACCAGCAGTTTGTGCTATCTCAGCGGCAATCGCCTCTTTATCCATTTTCAGCTTATCCAGTAAGAAAGCGTGTCTCAGATCAAAACTTCGGAACACATCATCCCATGTCAAAGCATAGACTTCATAATTATCGATTTCGGCGACCAACCCCTTCTTTCCTTTAGCCTTATGGGAATCGTATCGTGCTTTTACATCATCATCAATTGTGCTGCATACAGCAATAAATTTCCATCTGCGGTACTGGCTATTAAATAGTGGCTGTTTTCGGACATAATCCATATAGTCCTCGATTTGACGCAAAACCGTCTTGGTAAGCACTACTTTGGGTGCTTTCAGCTCAACAACCAGATTTTCCTGAGTTGCACTACCATTTGCATCCTCAGTATTTCTTGCAGCACAAGCAAAAATATCCATTCGGCGAAGCTCCTCCTCATCTGGCGTCAACTCTGGATTTGGAGCCTTATCACCATAGAGTAAATACAAATACTCTTCAAGCGCCTTTTGCATTCTCTTATCCGCCGTTACCATGTGATACTGTTCTCCAAACAGCCAATAATGCTGTTCCACAATTTTTTGAACATGGTCACGTTCATTCGCATATCCAGCATAGTCAAAGACAATTGTCTTAAGAACCTCGATTACCTTATACCGGTCTTCGATAAAACGAATGGTTGCTATAATATTCTCCAGATGTGTCCGCTTTAACACAGATGCAAATTCTTCACGCTGCTTTGGAGAAAGTTGCACAATCTCATCGATAATCGAAAGAACATTCTCCCTTTCCTCAGAATTAAGCAGCAAGTCCAGAAATCCTAACAACGATTTCTCTTGGATTGGTTTTAGCTTATAGAATATCCTTGGCTGAATGCGATAAATCTCCTTTGTGACCTGTACCAAATCTTTTTTACGCATTCTCCCGTAAAAATCCTCAGGGAATGAAGGGAATGAATCTCTAGCCTCCATTTGTGCAATAGCTTTATCCGCTTGCGTTGTCATGTGCTTATGCAAGCTTTCTTCTATTACATTCTGAATTTCTTTGCTTAAGTCTTTAAGCACCTTCTTATCTTCATCATATCCCTCTAGTGCAGACTGTCCATCAAGTTCTACTCTTTTGCCCTTTAGGTTAATTCCATCTCTCCCTGCGAAGAACGGCGAAGAAACAAATACACTGTGGTTAAAATTTACCGAGTTTCGATTAAATGTCGTAGTATCCTTCGACCGGACAATTCCATCCTCATCCAACATATAGACAGAGAAATTTTCTTTAATTTTTTCATTCCAAACAATTAAGGTAATTCTAAATGGGATTTTAGAAATTAAGATTTCTTTTTCAACACTGGCCTCCGTATTGATGTACTTTCGATAATCCAATTCAGTACCATTGATGGTAAGTACAATTTTCTTATCTTTATTAAGATATAAGTACCACGCAAAGGCTTTGAGCATACTTCCTTCTAACTGTGCAAAACTCAAATCATCTTCACAGATGTCATCAATTCCACTGATGATCAGTCTCGTACCTGTTGCTCTGGTTGTCGGCTCTGGATCCGAAACACTGCATTGGTTTTTATCCGCATTCTCCAAGCTGATTGTATATGCGATATTTCCATCTTGTGTTGCCGTTACTGTCGCCCACTTAGCCAAAGATGCAAAGGAAAAGCACGAGAAACGCCCTTTACCCTGATTTGCCTTAGTTTTAATCTGAAGGGACCGACTCTTCTTTTGGGAATCAAGGAATGCACCAAATGTACGTGCCAAAGAGTCATAGGCAATTCCATCTCCGTTGTCAGTGATAACAATCTCTGCACTTCCCGCCAACTCATTAGGAACACAATCAATTGTAACAGCTGTTGCATTGGCCTCAAAGCTGTTCCACACATATTCGCACAGAGCATCCTTGTAGTCCTTTGTAATACCTGAGCTCTCTACACTCTGATTATTTACACTGAGTTTAAGAATCATTTCAATATCCTCGCCTTTCTATGTCAGTCACTGAGATTACACTTCTGTGTTTGTATTCTACCATGGAATTTCATTCTGCCACTAATCACATCATCCGCTTACCCATTCCATGCACCATACAACCCTAACAGAAAGATATACCGTTTCTTCAATCAAATAAATGCATCGTCAAAAACTCGCTGTCTGGTTAATCCCATATGGGGAAAACATGGATCAAGGTCAAATGCACCCACACCAAGCCGTTCCAAGCCATTCCCGTCCTGCGGTAGTCACTCCTACCGCCGAACGACAACTAACAAAGCGAAAGAAACAAGGAAATGATTATTTTTGTGCGCTTTCCTTTAGCTTATAAACCCGGTTCTTTTTCTCCCCTTCAGCAATAACGATTCCGTCTCTGATTAGTCCTGTCAACAATTCTCGAACTCTGGTCGGCTTCAATTCCAGCAAGATCGCCAATTCTGTATTTTTTGCCGAAACATGAACTGTTAAATAATCTATAATTGCCCTTTGCTGAAGCATGGTTTTTTCCGTCCGCTTTTTATCAGCGGTTTTTATCAACGGTTTTTTATCAGCGGTTTTTATCAGCGGTAATGTCATCGAAATACGAGCAGGTTCAAAACTTTCTGCAATCACAGGCTCTTGCCAGCCTTGATTTTTCCAAACATTGTAAATATTCGGAATGCCGCTACCGGCTCGTTCACCAATATTGATCAAATTAAACATTTTTATCAGCGTGGCATTTCTCGGATCAGATACGCCGCCGCTTTTTGCGTCGTCAATATCGATTCGGAAACCACCGGGATTGGAAATTGTGATCTCATTCTTGCGTTTGACGATCACCAAGCCTCTGCTCCCGTAATAATCGGCATTGATCAGGCAATTGGCCAGTGCTTCTCGCAACGCACCGTGGACAGGCGTATCATCGATGCGTTCTCCATTTTCCATTCTGAACGGTATCTTCACATCTTGTGCGATCCGCTGATAAACCCGAAAATAGAAATCGTAAATATTACCGCTCCAATCGCCGGATGTGGATACGATACGATCTGTCCAGCGAGTGCTGTCATCCATCTTCTCCTGATAATCAAGAAAATAATTCGGAAACTCTTTAACGATCTCATATTCAAAACCAAACATGACAACGCCAGCCGCCGTAGGATGGAGTAGACCATCTTCTCCTCGACCGATTGCTCCCAGCTTATACAAGAAGTCTTCGTCATTCAGTTCTTCCCATACATGACCAGGGCGGTGATTTCGCATTCGATTGCGGTAGCGGTGAATGCTATCAAAATCCAAAACATTCAGTCCCATGTGTTCCAAGAGGATTGTGTCTTGGGTCTTGCTTGACGCATCACGAAGCATCGCCTGTACTTCTTCACGAGTGCAACGATAATCCCCTTCGCCATTGCGACGGTATGATCCTGTTAACGGATTGCCGTCTATATACACCGGCTTTAGGCTTCTTTCTGCACGAGGAACGATGATCTCAATAATATGGCAGCCATTCACCTCTCGAATCCGTACATTTCTATCTGAGAGAATATTTGCACTGGCTTTATTAGGGTTATTCACGGCATCCCAAAATGCTTTGACCATGCCTTCAGGATCTGGCAGATCCACCGGATGGAGCGTTTTATCTGTGTACTCTTCCACACCCAAGAGAATCACACCGCCCAATGTATTTGCAAAAGCGGAATATGTTTCCCAAATACTTCTGGGCAAGCCGCCCAAAGCCTTCTTCGCCTCTATTCTGTTATTTTCACGATACTTCTGCAAATTATCGAAATCCAGCATAAATCCGCCTCCTTTTTCTTTTCATTATAACACAATCAGCGTTTGGTGCAAGACTTTTTTGTAAATTAGCATAACAACATCTATTCACACATTGTATAGTTCCACCTCCATCGTCAATTGCACGCCCAGCTTTACGCCGCTGATAAATGCAACTCTCTCGGCTTCAGCGGACAAGGCAATAGCCAGCAGATAGATCTCATTCATTTTCTCCGTACTGAGGAATTCCAATGCCTCGTTGAAGTTGGCACGGGCAACCTTGCTTTCCGCCGTTTCGATGCCCACATCTTCACAGTAGTGCCAGTAAAGCGTGTCCAAAATCGGCTCACTGCTGTCACTGCAAAATTTTGCTGGGTCGGCTCGGACTTCGGTTTTCAATTTCTCTATGATATTTTTCATGCAGCACCTCCAAAAAAGTTTTGGTGATGTTACCTCTGCGGTAAACTTTTTGCAAGTGTGAAAAGTGACGAATTTTCCGCGGTCGGCCTGTGTAGGCTTTTCCGGTGTGGTACAGGAAAGGACACCGCCGCCCAAAAGAGGCATCTCAACCAATCAGAACCCCTCTCACTTGCCGATGCTTTCATAAAAAATAGCCCCACCAATTGGTGAGGCTATCCTTCAGAGAACGATTTCTTTTTCTACTT
>CAZVMK010000016.1:0-24633 GCA_964628315.1 uncultured Oscillospiraceae bacterium | reverse complement strand
GTGGAATACCATTTAGAAGTAAAACCCAGAATATAAAAATGAGCGTGTTGCCATTGCAACACGCTCGAATTTTTTAGGGTTGTGTTCCGATTTTCATGCCATAGCGGACGTCTTTTTCTCTTTCCGGCTCAGAAAGGAAGACGGGATCAATGGCAATACGACCTTTTTCAAAAAGCAGGATGATGGTGGAGCCGCCGAATTCAAAATAGCCCTTTTCTACGGATTGCTGTGCATACGCGGAGGGATGATTGGAAATCTTTCCGACCAGCAGTGCGCCGACTTCCATCTGCACCACTTTGCCGAAGGCTTCGGAGTCGATGACCGCATATTCACGGCTGTTTTCCGCAAAAACAGGCAGAGCGGTATATGCGATGGGACGGACACAGTGAAGTTTTCCGTCAATTCGTTTTGTGGCGGAAATATGGCCGTTGCAGGCATAGCAATAACGGTGGTAGTGGCTGGGGGTCAAACGGAAGATCAAGCAGGTGCCGCCGGCATAATGGTCCGCCAGCGCCGAATCGCCCAACAACCGGTCAAGACTGTAATCAACGTGCTTGATATGGTAGGTCCGATTTTCATCGATGGGATAGACGGTCAGAAAGGCATCGCAGGGACTGACAAGATGGCCGACTGCGGTGTCGACATCGGAGGTAGGGCGTGTGCGTGTGAAAAAATCATTGAAGCTGCGGTATTTCCTCTGAGGATAAGCAGTCAAATCGATATGATTTTTCTTGACATAAGCCGATACGATGGGACGGGACAAGGGATTGCTCAAAAATGCGCCTGCGACCTTGGATAGCCAGGGTCGAGTCAGCACTTTCAGACAGAGTCGCCCCAACTTTGTGCCGTATAAAAAACGGATGGAAGCAGTTTCCTGACTCATGCTCTCGCTCCGAAATTCAGCAGGATCAAAACCAGCACCACGGCGGCAACGATCACCATGAGAAGCTTACCCAGGGAATGGGGCTTCCTTACACGGAAAGGCAGGACAAACGCTGCGGCGATAAAGCCCAGTGCCACCAGTGCGAAGGGGACATTCCAACGGGGCAAGAGAAGAAAAATCAGATAAATCAGGGGCACCAGAATGGCGGAAACGGTGACGGGCAGACCCTGATAATCGGTGCGGCGGCCGCTTTCCTGGGACTGGCGCTGTTCTTCCATGACGTTGAAGTAGGCCAGCCGGATAAGCGCACACAGGGCATACAGGCCTGCGACAAAAAAGGCGATGGGATGTCTGCCGCACAGGCAATAGACGAACAGTGCAGGCATAATGCCAAAGCAGATCAGGTCGCTGAGGGAGTCAATTTGAATGCCGAATTTTTTCTCGCTGTCGGTTCGCTCACGGGTGGAGGCTACAGCACCGTCGAACATATCGCAAAATCCTGCAATCATCAGGCTGAGGACGGCTTGGCGAAATTTGCCCTCAATGACAAAGGCAATTCCGGCGAAGCCGAACAGCATACCGAGGTAGGTCAGAATGACCGTGTAATTATAGTATCCGTTTAATTTCTTTTTCATGTTATCACCTGAACAGATAGTCTGTTATGATTGGTTTATGCGGTTAATGGCGGACAGTTGGAGCGATTAAAAAGAAAGTGCTCCAAAAACTGCAAATGATTATAGCACAGTTGAGGAGCATTTTCAAGATATTATATTCAATTGTGACAATTTCCCTGAAATTACGACTGCCGCTGCTGCTGCATTCGGTGGATGAGCGCCTTGGTTTGTTTCAGAGAATCTGCTCCGCTGTGGAGCTTCAGGCGTAGCGTTGGCTGTTTTGCCGTGGCGACAAAGAAGATCCGGTTTTGGTAATCGGCATCGGCACAGATGCGGCTGATTTCGTCGAAATCCATGGCGTGCATGGTCAAAAGCACATCGCTGCTTTTTTGCTTAATATCAACGATGCCACAAGTTTTGGCTTCCGCACGGAGCAGGGCGATATCGATCAAATTCAGCACGCCTTTCGGAGGCTCGCCGTAGCGGTCGATGATCTCGTCCAGCAGATCGTCGGCATCCTGCTGGGTACGTATGGCGGCCATTCGGCGATACAGGTCCATCCGCTCCTCACCACGGCTGACATAGTCCTGAGAAACATTGGCAGTTACGTTCAGGTCGGCGGTACAGTCGGGGGACTGAGGCTTTTCGCCTCGTTCTTCCAGAACGGCTTCGTCCAGCAGTTTTAGGTACATATCGTAGCCTACGCTCATCATGTGGCCTGATTGTTCCGCTCCCAGCAAATTGCCGGCACCGCGAATTTCCAGATCACGCATGGCGATTTTGAAACCGGAACCGAATTCCGCGAAATCCCGAATGGCGGACAGCCGTTTTTCAGCAATTTCCGACAGGGATTTGTCCGGCTTGTAGGTGAAATAAGCATAAGCGTGGCGGGTGGAGCGGCCTACCCGCCCCCGAAGCTGGTGGAGCTGGGAAAGACCGAAACGGTCCGCATTTTCGATGATGAGGGTATTGGCGTTGGGGATGTCCAGGCCGGTTTCGATAATGGTGGTACACACAAGCACCTGAATGTCGCCGTCTGCCATGGATTGCATCACATCGCCAAGCGCATCTTCGCCCATTTTTCCGTGGGCAACGGCAACGCTTAGACCTGGAATGCGGCGCTTCAGAGCGGAGGCGCATTGATCGATGGTCTCCACTCGATTGTGCAGGTAATAAACCTGACCTCCGCGCTCGATTTCCCGACGAATCGCATCATCGATGATGGCGTTGTTGTGCTCAATGACGAAGGTCTGAACGGGGTAGCGGTCGGACGGGGGAGCTTCAATGGTGGACATATCACGGATGCCGGAAAGTGCCATATTCAATGTGCGTGGGATAGGGGTGGCGGACAGAGTCAGCACATCGATCCCCTGGGATAGCTCCTTGAGGCGCTCTTTGTGACTGACACCGAAACGCTGTTCCTCATCAACGATCAGCAACCCCAGATCCTTGAATTGTACGCTTTTTTGCAACAGTTTATGGGTGCCGATGACCAGATCCACCGTACCCGAGCGAAGGTTTTGCAGGGTGCGGTTCTGCTCGGCCGGTGTCCGAAACCGACTGAGAACATCGATGTTTACGGGAAACCCTCGAAAACGGGCCACGGCGGTTTGATAGTGCTGTTGGGCAAGCACGGTGGTAGGAACGAGAATGGCCACCTGTTTGCTGTCCATAACGGCTTTCATGACTGCACGCAGAGCCACCTCTGTTTTTCCGAATCCCACATCGCCACAGAGTAGACGATCCATGGGAATGGGGGACTCCATGTCGGATTTGATCTCCGCAATACAGCGCAGTTGGTCATCGGTTTCGGGGTAGGGAAAATTGTCTTCAAATTCCTGTTGCCAGGGGGTGTCGGCGGCAAAGGCAAAGCCCTCCTGTCGTTTTCGGGCGGCATAGAGTTTGATGAGTTCACCGGCCATGTCCTTAGCGGCCTTGCGTGCTTTGGCTTTGGTTTTTTGCCAGGTATCGGTGCCGATTTTATTGAGCTTTACGTTTCCGTCTTCGCCGCCGGAGCCGATATACTTGCTGACCATGTCCAGCTGGGTGGCGGGGATGAAGAGAGTATCGGTTCCCTGATAGGCTATTTTGATATAGTCTTTCACGGCACCGTCCACTTTCAGCTGTTCCATGGAAAGGAAACGGCCGATGCCGTAGTTTTCGTGAACAACAAGATCTCCTGGGGTCAGATCTGTGAAAGCATTGAGCTTCTGGCGGTTGGTGACACTCTTTTTAACGGCTTTTTTCTTGACGGTGGCCTTGGCGATCAGTTGCCCCTCGGTCAGAACGGCCAGTTTGGCAGTGGGGTATTCCATGCCATAGGGAAGTGTTCCTTCGGTCAGCAATACCTGCCCCTCTTTGGGCATGGTGACCAGCGGAATACACAGGAAAGCGGAAAGATTTTTTGACCGCAACATTTCCTGCAACTGCTCCGCCCGACGACGGGTGCCGCACAGGACCAGTGTGCAGAATTCCAGCTTCTGGTAGTGGGTCAGGTCCGAAATGGCGGTGTCCAGATTTCCGGCATAGCTGGGCAACTGCTTGGCGGTCATCGGCAACAGCACGCTGGGACGATTTTCTTCGGGATAAGAGCTACCAGCGAAAGAGTCCAGATAGGCCACGGGCCGACGGGCCAGACGGTTGCAAAAATCTTCCCACTGGCAGACGTAATCGCACAGTTCACCGGCCACAAGTCCGTTTTGAAGCAGATTGTCCAGCTGAATGCCCATTTCCTCCGTCCGTGTACGGGAAGCACGGTGAAGACTGCCTTGATCGCACAAAACGATAATGCTCTGAGGGGGAATATAGTCCATGGCGGTGGCAAATTCGGGATAGATCAGGGACATATAGCGGTCGGAGGCCGGATTGGAAAGACCGTTTTCGTATTTGTCCAAATCCTTTTCCAGAGTTTGTATCAATGCTTCGTTGGGGCTTTTTCGGCGGCGCTGTCGCTGGATCAAACTGCGAATGTCATCGCACAGCCCCTCAAGTCCGCCGGTATGGAGCCGTGGCTGGGTCTCGCCCACAGGCAGAATGACCATTCGTTCCGCATTTTCTGTTCGGCGCTGGGTGTCTGGGTCAAAATAGCCCATGGTATCCAGCTCGTCACCGAAAAATTCGCAGCGGAAAGGTCGGTCGGAGGCGGGGGAATAGATGTCCAGAATGCCACCACGTTGGGCAAATTGGCCAGGTCCTTCTACCATGCCGCAACGGCTATAACCTGCGTGGACAAGACGGCTGATGGTTTGCTCCATATTGTATTCCCGACCGACTTCAAGGGTAAATGCAGCGGCCTGAAGAACGGCAGGGGGCATGGTGCGCTGGGAGAGGGCATCCCAGGTGAAGATCTGCAGGGGCACGTTGCCCTGATTTAAGTCATAGAGTTGCCGCAGACGTTTTTGTTCCCAGGAACGGGAGACCACGGCACTGTCGTACAGGGTCAGCTCACGACTGGGCAAAATGGGAGCGGTCTCTGCGAGAAAAGCCTGCAATTCTTCCTGCAAGCGCCGAGCGGCCATATCATCCTGACAAATGATGCACAGCGGCGCAGATACATCCCTGCGCAGACCGGCGATCAGATGGCTGCGATTGATCTGGCTTACACCGGTGATGGCGGCGCTTTGCCCCTGGGCCAGCGTGGCAACGGTGATGTTATATTCTTCAATATTGTGCAGTGCGGCGATGAGCTGTTCCATGGTATCCCTCCAAAATGGCAGAACGTGGCAATGCGGAAAGGGGAGAACACTCCCCTTTCCGTAAAAAGTGACAATATTTTATTTCATGCCTCCGTAGCGGTTGGAGGCTTCGGGTACGCCGAATTCAACAATGGCCAGTGCGGCATCGGCGGCACGCTCCAGTGCAGGCTGCAATGCCTTTTCCTCCTGAGCGGTGAATGCCGAAAGGACCCAAACGGCCAAATCAAAATCGGGATGAGGCTTGGCACCCACACCGATCTTGACACGGGGGAAATCCTGACTGCCCAATTCGGCAATGATGGATTTGATACCGTTATGACCGCCGGCGGAGCCGTCCTTGCGAATGCGCAGTGCACCAGGTGCCAGAGAGATGTCGTCAAACAAAACGATGATATTCTGGGGCGGCACATGGAAAAATGCGCTCAGCTGAAGTACACTGCGGCCGGAAAGGTTCATGAACGTCTGGGGCTTTAACAGCAAAATTTTTCTGCCCTTGTAGGTGACCTGACTGTAGAGCCCCTGGAATTTGGCTTTATCTACCTTGCATCCCAGCTTTTCGGCCAGAATGTCAAGGGCGCGAAATCCGGCGTTATGACGGGTCTTTTCGTATTCTCGTCCTGGATTGCCCAACCCGACGATCAGCCATGTTTCACTGCTTTTTCCGAACATGGCTCAAAACAGATCGGCGATGGAAGTGCCGCCGTGGATATGCTCGATGGCACGGGCGAAAACGGAAGCCACATCCAGGTAAACCAGCTTGTCGGTGGGACAACTTTCAGGCTGGGGAATGGTGTTGAGCAGTACCAACTCTTTGATGGGGCTGTCGTTCAAACGTTCAAAAGCAGGGCCGGACAGAACGCCGTGGGTGGCGCAGGCGTAGACTTCCTTGGCACCGCCGATCTCCACCAGTGCCTTGGCGGCGTTGCACAGAGAACCGGCAGTATCTACCAGGTCATCATAGAGGATACAGGTCTTGCCACGCACATCGCCGATGACGTTCATGACCTCGCAGACATTGGCCTTGGGACGGCGCTTGTCGACGATGGCCAGACCCATGTGCACTTTGGAAGCAAAGGTTCTGGCACGGCCGACACTGCCCACATCGGGAGAGACGACCACGAATTCTTCATGGTTGAACTGCTCTTCGGGGAATTTATTCAGGAAATAATCCACAAAAGTGGGGGCGCCGGACAGATGGTCAACGGGAATGTCGAAAAAACCCTGAATTTGGGCGGCGTGCAGATCCATTGTCAAGATCCGGTCGGCACCGGCGGCGGTAAGCATATTGGCAACCAGTTTGGCAGAGATGGGATCACGGCTCTTGGCTTTGCGGTCCTGACGGGCATAGCCGAAATAGGGGATGACTGCGGTGATGCGACCGGCGGAAGCACGGCGGCAGGCATCGATCATGACCAGCAGCTCCATTAAATTGTCGTTGACCGGTTTGCAGGTGGATTGAATCAGAAATACATCGGCTTCACGGACGGTTTCTTCCAGAGAGATGGAAGCCTCGCCATCGGCGAAGGATTTGACTGTGCTCTTACCCATGGGCAGCCACAGTTCCTGGCAAACGGTTTTGGCGAAGGCGGGATTGGAATTGCCGGTGAAAATTTTGATGTTATCGTACGCGTGCATCTCAATACCTCACTGTTTATTCTTTTTCTTTATTCGTGGAGAAAACCCCACACTTTTTATTATAGCACTGAATATGCAGAAAAAGCAACTATGTTTTGCATGAAAAAACAGTAGAAATTGAAGAATTACAGCGCTGAAATTTGGGAAATCTGACAATATCCTTTGCAGAGGCCCTTTTAAACGAGAAATGCAAAATTTTGTTTGAAAAATACTTGTGCGATGGAGACAGATGTGGTATAATTTCATGATAAGAAATGTAGGACAGGAGCTTTACCATGAACGATAAGATCATCATTCAGGGCGCCCGAGAGAACAACCTGAAAAATGTAAATTTAACCATTCCGAGAGATAAGTTGGTGGTATTTACCGGCCTGTCCGGTTCCGGCAAATCCAGCCTGGCCTTTGATACGATCTATGCCGAGGGTCAGCGCCGCTATGTGGAAAGCCTCAGCTCCTATGCACGGCAGTTCTTGGGGCAAATGGACAAGCCGGACGTGGACTCTATCGACGGCCTTTCTCCGGCGATTTCCATCGACCAGAAAACGACCTCTAAAAATCCCCGTTCCACGGTGGGCACGGTGACGGAGATCTACGATTACTTGCGACTGCTGTGGGCCAGAGTGGGCGTGCCCCATTGTCCCAAATGCGGAAAGGAAATCTCACGCCAGACCATCGATCAGATCGTTGATCGAATTGAGGCGCTGGGTCAGGGGACACGTTTTGTCGTCCTTTCGCCGGTGGTTCGGGGAAAAAAAGGAGAGCATCAGAAAGTTTTTGAGGATGCTAGAAAGCAGGGCTTTGCCCGTGTCCGTGTGGATGGGATCCTTTACGATTTGACGGAGACCGTTTCCTGTGAGAAAAACAAAAAACACAATATCGAGCTGGTGGTGGACCGTCTTGTGCTGAAAGAGGGCCTGCGCCGCCGATTGACCGACTCCATCGAAACCGCCTGCAGTCACTCCGGTGGCCTAGTGATCGTTGAATTGCCGGAGAGAAAAGAGGAATTGACTTTCTCTCAAAATTATGCCTGCGAAGATTGCGGCATCAGTTTGACGGAGTTGGAACCGCGGATGTTTTCCTTCAATAATCCCAGCGGTGCTTGCCCAACGTGTACCGGACTGGGGTTCCAGCTGGTGGCGGATGCGGATCTGGTGATCCCCGATAAAGACAAGTCGATTTTCGGAGGTGCCATTCAGGCTTCCGGCTGGCAGAGCGCCCGAACGGATTCGGTTTTTCGAATGTATTTCGAGGCACTGGCGAAAAAATATCATTTCTCCTTGACGGACCCTGTTCGGACACTTTCTCCCGAGGTTATGGATGTCATCCTTTACGGAACAAAGGGGGAGAAACTGCACATGACCTATAACCGTGGCACGGGAATGGGCGTGCTGGAACAGCCGTTTGAGGGCATCCTTAACAACATTTCCAGACGTTATCGGGAAACCCAGTCCGATGCGGCCAGGAAAGAATTGGAAGAATGTATGTCTACCGCTCCGTGCCCCCATTGCCACGGAGATCGTCTGTCGGAAATCGCCCGAGCGGTGACGGTGGGTGGCATCGGGATCATGGATTTTTGCCGCATGAGCGTGGAAAAAGCGCTGATTTTTGTGGACGAACTCCATTTGGAGGGGAATATGGCCACTGTGGCGGAGCAAATTCTGCGTGAAATTCGCTCCCGATTGCAGTTTTTAAAAGATGTGGGACTGGGATATCTGACGTTGGCACGGGCATCGGGAACCTTGTCCGGCGGCGAAAGCCAGCGCATTCGATTGGCCACACAAATCGGATCTTCTCTGATGGGCGTTCTGTATATTCTGGATGAACCGTCCATCGGCCTGCACCAACGGGATAACGACAAGCTCCTGGAAACACTGAAGCATTTGCGTGATATCGGCAATACCCTGATCGTGGTGGAGCATGACGAGGACACGATGCGTGCTGCGGATTATATTGTGGATGTAGGCCCTGGGGCGGGCAGCCATGGCGGTGAGATCGTGGCGGCGGGAACGTTGCAGGATATATTGGATTGTCCCAGATCCGTAACGGGTCAGTATCTGTCCGGTGTGAAGAAGATTCCCGTTCCGTCCGAGCGCCGCACCGGAAACGGACGGTCGCTGGAAGTTCGGGGCGCAACGGAAAATAACCTGAAAAATATAGACGTAAAAATTCCCCTGGGAACACTGACCTGTGTTACCGGTGTGTCCGGTTCCGGCAAGTCCAGTCTGGTGGGAGAAGTGCTGAACAAAACGCTGCTGGGCAAACTGAACCATGCACGTACCCGTCCTGGAGCATGTATCAAGGTAGAGGGCATGGAATATCTGGATAAGGTCATCGACATTGACCAGAGCCCCATCGGCCGCACGCCACGCAGCAATCCGGCTACCTATACGGGATTGTTTAACGATATTAGGGATCTTTTTGCATCCACTGCCGATGCAAAAATGCGAGGATACGGACCAGGAAGATTTTCTTTCAATGTCAAAGGCGGCCGGTGCGAAGCCTGTTGCGGCGACGGCCTTGTAAAGATCGAAATGCACTTCCTGGCGGATGTTTATGTGCCCTGTGAGGTATGTAAAGGCGCCCGATACAATCGGGAAACATTGGAAGTGCTCTATAAGGGAAAGAATATTTCTCAGGTGCTGGACATGACCGCAGAGGAAGCGGTGGATTTCTTCGAAAATCTTCCCAAAATTCGTCAGAAAGCGAAGACGTTGGTGGAGGTTGGATTGGGCTATGTAAAGTTGGGCCAGTCATCAACAACGCTCTCCGGCGGCGAAGCTCAGCGGGTGAAACTGGCCACGGAATTGGCACGTGTTTCTACGGGTCGCACGATTTATGTGCTGGATGAGCCGACCACCGGCCTCCATGCCGCAGATGTTCACAAATTGATAGAGGTACTGCAGACATTGGTGGATGCCGGCAATACAGTGCTGGTCATTGAGCATAATCTGGATGTGATAAAGACGGCCGACTATATCATCGACTTGGGCCCCGAGGGGGGAGATGGCGGCGGATATGTGGTCGCCAGCGGCACGCCGGAAGAAGTGGCCCAGGTGCCGCAAAGCTATACGGGACAGTATTTGCGCCCCTATTTGAAATGAAAACACCCGACCAAAAGGTCGGGTGCGGTCAAAAGAAATCTTCCTGTGCATACAGACTGGCGGGGAGCACATCGGCCAGCTCCTGCAGGCCGTGATCCCGTTCTCCGGCATAATCGGGATAGAAAATGGGGGAACGGAGTTTTGCGGCTTTTCCCTGGCGAAGTTCCATAGTCATGGTAACTCTGGTGCTGTGATCGTTGGGACAATCAATCAACACGGTGCCGTTATGCAATGCGGCGGTGGCACGGATCAGCACCATCCCCAGACCGATACCATCGGGACTGTCGTAGACAGAGGGGGTGCGCAGATAGCGGTAGTAAGCGTTGGCCTGAACGCGGTTGTCGCTGCTGTAGCCACTGTCGACCACGGAAAGATATAACTGATTGTGGTGGGTCAGGCTGACCTTGATGGTGCCGTTCGGTGGGGAGTGCTTGGCGGCGTTGGAAATCAGATTATAGACGGCACGCTCCAGCTTTTCCGTGTCGGCCAGAGTATAGATCGGCTTCTTCGGCAGGGTGTACTGCAGGTTGAAACCGGCGTGATGCAGCTGCATCTGTGCTTTTTCCAGTATTTCTTCCAAAAAGGCGCATATCTGCACATATTCCATTCGGGCATCGGTGCTTTCACAATAGTAGATCGCATCCGACATATTGCTGATGATGCGCAGGATCTGATACATCCGTCGATTGAACTGAGACAGCTGAAGCGGATCCGGCTCTGACTGTATCAACTGACCGGCGGCGGAAAGCATACCGGTCAGAGGGGTACGCAATTCTCGGGCGGCCAGGGAAAGGGTGCGAAGCTCTGTCAGAGCGGCATCCTGATCCAGAATGAACAGGTGCTTTTCACCGAAAGAGATGATGGTGGTGTCGATTTTTTTATCTGCAATGGAGAGGGTCAGGTAAAGGCAACCCTCCTGAAAAGACCGGTATTCCTCCAGCCCTGTAGATATCAACGGAAGAACCTCATCGCCGATATTCAGCAAATATGCAGTTGCGGATTGATTGAGCTCGGAGATCCTGCCATCGGTCACATAGAAGGCAGGGCGCAGGAGCAGTTCTAGCATGGGACTATTTGTATTCTGCATTTCCATGTTTAACCTCCTCTGGCATAGGATGTACAAAATTACAGGAATTACTCCAGGCGATTTCGACAAAAAGCGCCTACAGCTCTATTCTAGCAAAAAAAATAAAAAACGCAAGAGAAATCAACAGAAAGTGGTGAAATAATGTCGATACATGATGGGCACAGAAAAAGAGTGGTGCAGCGCTTCCAAAATGAGGGGCTGGACTCGTTTAATCAGGTACAGATGTTGGAGCTGCTGTTGTTTTATTGCGTGCCTCGTAAAGACACCAATGAATTGGCCCATTCGCTTATCGATCGCTTCGGCTCCGTTTCAAAAGTAATGGATGCACCGATGTCGGAGCTGATGAAAATATCCGGTGTGGGCGAGAATGTGGCCACTTTTTTACACCTGGTCAAAGAAGCCGGTCGCTATTATCAGGTGGACAGCATTCGTAAAGGTGTGCAGGTCAGCAGCGTTGAGGATTGCGGCAGATATATGATGCCCTATTTTATCGGCAGACAGGTGGAAACCGTGTTCCTGCTGTGCCTCAATGCAAATTGCAGCGTTATTTCCTGTCGGGAAGTGGGGGAAGGAGAGATCAACTCCGCCATCATTTCGCCGCGTGCCATCGTGGAGATGGCATTGGCAGAAAAGGCTTCGACTGTGGTGTTGGCGCACAACCATCCCAGCGGCGTGGCAATTCCGTCCCAGGAGGATGTCGTGGCGACAAAACGGTTGGCAGCGGCTTTGGCTACGGTGGAAGTGACACTGTTCGATCATCTGATCATTGCCGATGACGATTATGTTTCGCTGGCACAGTCGGGGCTATACCGTGGGGATGAATACAGAATGTTACTGTAAGGTGGAGTTTATGGATAAATTTCAACTGGTATCTGAATACAAGCCTTCCGGTGACCAACCCCAGGCCATCGAGAAGCTGGTGAATGGTGTCAACTGGGGACTGCGTGAGCAGACCCTTTTGGGCGTGACCGGTTCCGGCAAGACTTTTACCATGGCATCCGTGATCGAAAAGCTGAACAGACCCACTCTGGTGCTTGCCCACAACAAGACATTGGCCGCCCAGTTGTGCTCGGAATTTCGGGAGTTTTTTCCCAATAATGCGGTAGAATATTTTATTTCCTACTACGACTACTATCAACCGGAGGCATACATTGCCTATACCGATACCTATATTGAAAAGGATGCTTCCGTCAATGAGGAGATCGACCGCCTGCGCCACTCTGCCACGGCGGCCCTGTTTGAACGTCGGGATGTCATTGTGGTGTCTTCCGTCAGCTGCCTGTACGGCCTGGGCGACCCTATCGACTACAAAAGCATGGTCATTTCCCTGAGAGTGGGGCATGAGTACCCTCTGGATGCGGTGCTTCAAAAATTGACGGAGATCCGCTACGAACGCAATGATATCGATTTTTCCAGAAATAAATTCCGCCTGCGGGGAGATACACTGGAGATTTATCCGGCCTATTGGTCCGGCAGAGCCATTCGGGTGGAATTTTTCGGAGATGAGGTGGACCGCATTTCGGAGATCAATGCGGTTTCCGGCATGACGGAACGCTATGTGGACCATGTGGCCATTTATCCGGCGAGCCATTATGTGGCTTCCAAAGAAAAATTGCACCGCGCCATGCTTGACATTCAGAAAGAGTGCGATGCACAGGTGGAAGCGTTCCGTGCCGAAAATAAGCTGATCGAAGCCCAGCGAATCGCCCAGCGCACGAATTACGATTTGGAAATGATGACCGAGATCGGATTTTGCAACGGCATTGAGAATTATTCCAGAGTCATTCAGGGGCGTGCTCCTGGTACACCGCCTACCACCTTGCTGGATTATTTCCCCGATGATTTTGTAATGTTCATCGATGAAAGCCATGTCACGTTGCCTCAGACCAGAGCCATGTATGCCGGCGACCGCAGTCGAAAGGATGCGCTGGTCAACTACGGTTTCCGGTTGCCGTCGGCCTACGATAACCGCCCTCTGACTTTTGAAGAATTTGACAGTAAGATCAATCAGGTCATTTATGTTTCCGCAACGCCGGCGGAGTATGAGCGTACCCGTTCCGGACAGATCGTGGAGCAGGTCATTCGCCCCACGGGACTGTTGGATCCGGTGGTGCAGGTGCGACCCATCGACGGACAGATCGATGATCTGATCGGGGAGATCAATGCCCGTGCTGCTCGTAATGAACGGGTGCTGGTGACGACTTTGACGAAGAAAATGGCGGAAGACCTGACTGTTTATCTCCAAAAGGCGGGAATTCGGGTAAGGTATATGCACTCGGACATCGGGGCTATGGAGCGGATGGAAATTTTACGGGATCTGCGCATGGCAAAATTTGATGTGCTGATCGGAATCAATCTGCTGCGAGAGGGCCTCGATTTGCCGGAGGTCAGTCTGGTAGCCATTCTGGATGCCGACAAAGAGGGATTTCTCAGAAGTGAGACCAGCCTGATCCAGACCATCGGACGGGCGGCCAGAAATGCGGAAGGATTGGTCATCATGTATGCTGACAATATCACCCCATCCATGCGTGCGGCGCTGGATGAGACCGCTCGCCGCCGCCAAATACAAAATGCCTACAATGAGGCCCACGGCATTGTGCCGAAGACCGTTATCAAGTCTGTTCGGGATCTGATCGAAATCTCTTCCCCCACAGCAGAACGCAAGGGCCGTGGCGGCGTAAAGATGACAAAGGCAGAGAAAGAAAAAGAAATTGCCCGCCTGGAAAAGCAGATGAAAGAGGCGGCGAAAATGATGGAGTACGAATATGCGGCATTGCTGCGTGACCAGATCATCGAGTTGCGCGGCAACGGCATTTAGGCCAGTATATGACCAATGGGAAAAGTTGTTTCTCCCATTGAAAAGAAAGCTGAGCCGTGATATAATGGAGAAAAGGGGGAAAGAAAATGGATTTTTTGTTGGAATTGGTTGAAAGCGGCTCCTGGCTGCTCTCCGGAACAATTTGCGGATTGGGCTTGATCGCCTATGTTTTGCAGGCACTGGCTTTGCACACCATCGCCAAACGCAGAGGGCTGAGCTGCCCGTGGCTTGCCTGGGTACCCGTGGCCGATGGATGGATTTTGGGCGCAGTGTCCGACCAATATCGGGAAACCGTACTTCAGAAGAAAACCCACAAACGGGGTATTCTGCTGGGACTCAATGTCGCTTCTGTGGTTGTTTGCGTTCTGTGTGTGGTGGCTTTTATCGTGTGGGGCGTATTTGCGTTCGACTCCATGTATGATGGCTCTACGGAAATGGAATATGGCGCCGTTTTAGTGTTGCCGTTTATTTTGAGTGTGCTGGCAATTTTACTGGTGTGTTTACTTCCTCTGATTGCCGTGCTGATCGTGAAAGCCGTGTTCCGCTGGATGGCCATTTGGGACGTGTTTAAATCCTGCGACCCTCAAAATGCACAGATTTACTTTCTGGTCAGCTTCTTGCTGGGATTGTTCAAATTCTCCGGCCTGGAAGCGGTGTTTATGCTGATTTGCATGAACAGGGACGATGGTATGATCGCGCCTGCAACGGAAGAAACAGTTCAAATGTAATAAATACTCCCGACGGCTCAGAGCTGTCGGGAGTATTGCTTTATTTATCGGTTGACGGAAGCGGCCATGCGGCGATAGGTGTGGCGGATGCCACGCACAGCAACAGAATATGCCTGAATATTTTCCGGTAATGCCATGCCGCCATAGCCGGAATCACCTAAATGATGAATGTCGGCACCGGCCATCTTGCACATCAGGGCGATTTGGCGGATGGTAGCCACATCGGCGCCCTCCTGAGAAGTTCCGATGGAGGTGATGACCAGAGCACCCAGATGGTGGGCGTAGGAAATCAGCTCTTTGATATATTCAAGGGTCAGACCAGGGACAGTCCCAGGGGCCGGCATGAGAATGATGTCGGCACCGGCCTGACAGAAAGACTGAATGTCTTGCTTGGTCAAAATGTTTTCCGCGCCTTCTGTGATCACACCGGAGGCGTGCATTTTTCCTGCGGCCAGAATGACACGGTCGCCCAGTTCCCGACGGAAGAGGGAAAGGGTCTGAGCGATTGCCTCGTTGGTGACACCGATTCCAGGGTTGCCGGTGAGCAGAATGAAATCAACGCCCATTTCTACCGCCTTGGTCGCATTTGCAAGAGTGGCTTTTCGACCGGCGGTCAGTGCCCACATATTCTCTTGAGGATCTTCCGATGAAAGACTCTGCTCCACCGGTTCCAAATTGATTCCCACAGGGCGGCCGGTCAGCTTTTTCAGAGTGGAAATGACCTGCTCGGGTTCGGTTTTCGGAAGACCGCGGATAACGGGGTTTTGAACATCGAAAATGTTCAGCAACAGAATATCTGCGCCCATGGCGGCGGCAAATTCGGCGTTGGAAATATCACCCAGCATCGGCTGGATAGAGCCGATGGTTTCACAGGCGATGGTGCGCCCTTCTGCGTGGGCAATGGCTTGCAGAAGTGCTTGCTTATCCATGGCGGCAAAGTCGGAAGCATAGCAGTCCAGCATTCTTTTCATAGGAAGACCTCCTTTTTCTTTCAGTATATCATAGGAAAAGGGCCGGAGCAAGAGAAAAAATCTGGGGCGGAGGCCCCAGATTTTATCAAATCATTCCCAAGTGTTCCAATAGAATTTTAATTCCCAGCAAAATCAAGATCACACCACCGGCAATTTCGGCTTTCTTTTCGAAACGGTCACCGAAAATGTTACCGATTTTGACACCGGCGGCGGAAGTGACGAATGTGGTGGCGCCGATCAGACTGATGGCAACCCAGATGTTCACATTGCCGGCCAGAGCCATGGAAACGCCTACTGCCAGCGCATCAATGCTGGTGGCGATCGCCATGACAAACATGGTTTTGAAGCCGAAATCGTCATTTCCTGCATTTTCTTCCTCGGCAGAGCAAGCCTCCCGAAGCATATTGATGCCGATCAGTACCAACAGTGCGAATGCGATCCAGTGGTCAAATGCTTCAATAGCAGCGGAAAACAGCGTGCCCAGGAAAAAACCGATCAGGGGCATGATGGCCTGGAAACCACCGAACCAAATCCCGCAACTGCCCATTTCGCGCAAACCGGCTTTTTTGGAAGCCAGTCCCTTACAAATCGAAACGGCAAAGGCATCCATGCTCAAACCGATGGCCAGAAGAAAAAGTTCTCCCAATCCCATAATATTCCTCCAAAATATGTAAATAACTGTCCTATTATACTGCTAAGAGCGTAATATGTCAAGCGGTACGCCCTATGACGTACCGCTTGAGAAATTTAACATTTTTCATCCAGCATGATCCGCAGGATGGTTCGATCGGTTTCACGCATACCTTCTCGGGCAAGACGACCGACATTGCTGACGGTCTGGTCGGCACCTTTAGTGACAATGCCGTCACCTCCGAAGAATTGCTGATGTTCCAGATACATATTGTATCCGAGAATACCGGCATCCACCGCCGCTGCGATCTTTGCGGCACAGGAGGGTTTTGCACCGTCACAGATGGTGCCGGAAAGAATGGCCACGGCATTGACAACAGTGTGAGCAATGGCTTCGTGGCGACCGCCGTGCAAATAGGCAATACCGGCACCTGCGCCGCATCCGGCGCTGATGGCACCGCAGTAAGCGGACAAACGGCCAATGCCCGTCTTTTGGTGAATGGTAATCAGGTCACTGAGGGCGACTGCTTTAAGCAGTTGCTCTCGCTTGGCGCCGAGGCACTTGGCGTAGAAGACCACGGGCACACAGGCTGTGATACCCTGGTTACCGCTGCCGGAAAGGATGATGACCGGCATTTCACAGCCACTCATACGGGCATCGGAACCGGCGGCTGCATAGGCTGCGGCACGGCGATTGTTGGATGTACCCTGCTGATGGATGATAACGGAGCCGATGTTGGCACCCCAATCGTGTTCCAGTCCCTCTTTTGCAATGGCCAGATTGTATTCGATCTGGCGGCCGACACATTCTTCAATATCGGCGACATCCAAAACATCTGCAAAGTCAACGATCCGGTCAATGGTCAGACAGGACTTGTCCGTCAAGTTATCCTCGGAGGATTCTTCAATGGGCAATTCCAGCAAGATCTCGTCGTTGTGGCTCAAATGAACGATGTTGGTATGGTGATTGACAATGCGCACACGGGCGGTATCTTCTCCGGCGTGGAGGGTGATGTCGATGTCAAAAACCAGCTCGGAGGGTGAGGGGGCAATGTTAATGGTGACTTCGGAAAGGTAATTTTTTAACTCCAGTTGCTTCTGCTCGGACACGGAGGCGATGACTTCCAGCTGGCGGCCGGCATCACCAGCCACCACACCGGCGCAGACCGCAGCGGCAATGCCGCGCAGACCGCCGGTATTGGGGACGACCACGCTCTTAACGTTTTTGATAATGTTGCCGCTGACGAGAACGTCGATGGTGTCAGGAAGCTGACCCAGAATTTCTCTGGCTTTTGCACCGGCGTAGGCCAGAGCGATGGGTTCTGTGCATCCCATGGCGGGACGGAGTTCTTCTTTCAGGATGGAAACAAATTGCTGGTAGAGCACATCTCCATGTTGCATAATGGAAGTCCCCTTTCGGTTATCAGTATTTGTACATTATAGCACAGATGGCGGAAAAATCAAGGGGAAGAATGGGGCATTATGGAAGAAGAACGGGACATTGTGGCATAGGGAGGGGAAAAAGGCCGGTGCTTAAAAAAGTTTTTAATTTTTAAAAAAAGGTGTTGACATTTTGCTGAACGTGGTATATAATAGCAAAGTCGTCGGGCGACAGAGAACAACAAAATATGCTGCTATAGCTCAGTCGGTAGAGCGCATCCTTGGTAAGGATGAGGTCTCCAGTTCAAATCTGGATAGCAGCTCCAAGGAAGCTCTGAGGTAATCACCTTGGAGCTTTTTCTTATTTCTGAATAAAAAGCCAGACCGCATCCCTTTGTCACAGTTTCGTGAGGGGATGCGGTCTGTTTTTGAGGCGGTATCTGGAAATTCTCCAATCGCCGATCAGAGAGAAATATTTGCGTAACGGTCTTTGAGCAGTTTCACAATCTCGCCGTACTTATCACGGCTGAGCAGAATTTCACCGACAAAACCCTCAAATTGCAGAGCATAGTTTTTGGAAATACTGTCGACCCGAATGGAGGATACCTTTGATAAATTGACGATAAAGCTCTGATAACACCGATAGAAACCGGCATTGGACAGCATCTGGCTCAGTTCGTCCAGGGTATAGCCATTGAGCATGATTTGTTTTCCGTCCGTGGTAAGCATTCGGTTTTTGCGGTCAAATCGCTCTATGAACAGCACGTCGTCCAGATTTATCAGCTGATAACCCTGGTTGGTTTTGACCATCACGCTACGATTTTGGGAGGAGCGCTTATATTGTAACAAGTCAAAGCGATATTTTATTCGATTGATGACACGCTGGGTAACAGCACTATCTTGTATGGGATAGATAAAGAAATCAGCGCAGTTCAGCCCAGAAATAGCCGTTCCCGTACGTTCTTTAGCACTGTATGTGATGGTGATGACATCCGGTGCCACGCTTGATAGGCTGTGCGCTAAATAGGAGCCGTCACTGGAATATCTACAATCACCCACGTCCAAATTGATAAAAACTGTATCTACGGGATGAGACAGAATATATTCGTAGGCATGGTCGGGGTTGTCAAAGAATCCCACGAAATCGAACATATTATAGAATTTCAAGATATTATGCAAAGTATCTTGAATTTTCGCATCACTTTCGACAAGTATAGTCTTTATTTTCACGGAAATTCTCCCTTCTGCTTTTTTATTGGACTTTTATTATAATCGGTGCCGTTTTTAAATGCAAGAATTGTGGTCTATTCTGTCCTGAATTGGACGGACTTTGATAAAATGCACATTTATTCTGGAAGAAAAAGGGTATTTTTGTCGAAATTGTCTACTGTGTTGTCTATGTTGGGGACAAATGTACGCTGCTTTATGATAGAATAAAAAAGGTCAAAAACCTATTAAAAAGGAGACGGTGACATGAAATCAAAAGTTTTAAGTTCCAGTCCACTGGAATTGGCGGTAGCCAAATACCCCTGGCAATCGGTGCCCAATACCCAAAAAGCACAGGAGCAGATTTATCAGATTCGCTTAAAATATAAGCATTATGAAGAGGTAGATACGGTCCAAAGTGGCGATATCGTCACGGTAGCTATGGTAGCCGAACACAAAAAGTTTAACAGAACCCTGAAAATGCAAGTAGGCAGTAACATGTTCGACAAAGAACTGGAATCCGCTTTACTCGGCAAGCAAACCGGTACCGATTATGTATTGGAGCACAGCGTAGGCACCGTTCGCTACCGCATTGAGAATGTTCAGCGGTTGGTAGTGCCGGAGCTGAATGACGAGATGGCAGCGCAGGCCGAAATCGATGGAGTTTCCACCGCAGCGGGTATGGAAAAATACTATATAGAGGAAGAACTTAAAAAGGAGCTCCACACAGAGGCGTTTGACTTCCTGCCGGATTATCTGATGCAGTGGGATATAGATCTGAGCCCCTCTGAACTGGACGAAATGGATGAGCGCGAGATGGAGCGTTGCCGTGCCATTTCACGCTCCATGGATATGATCTTCGATGAAATGACCGAACAGCAGTTGTTGGGTGCTGTAGGTTGTCACAACATTCCCGAATTCAGAAAGATGATCCATAGCTATCATCGGGAAACCCTGACCGCCATGCTGGTTGAGGCAACGCTCTCCGGCCGGAGTACCGATGAGCTGGCATTGACAGATGCAAATTTGTACTATGGTGCATTGCTCGACCGCGTTGTTTGCTGTGCACTGAAAAATAAAGGAGGAAGAACATGCTGACTTACGCAAAGGAAAACGACCTGAAGGAATTGACTGCCGAGGGATTCTGTATTGTGGATTTTTATTCCGATACCTGCGGCCCCTGTAAAATGCTTGCCCCTGTCCTGGAAAAGCTGGAAAGTGAACTGCCTTTTATCAATGTAATCAAGGTGAACACATCTACTTATCCTAACTACACCGCGGAGTATGACATTCACGCGGTTCCCACCATTCTGTTCATCAATGACGGTGAACTGAAAGAAAGAGCCCTGGGATTTATGAACGAGGCGCAGCTTCGTGAGAAAATCAGCGAACACATGTATGGCTGATTTTTAATATTAAAAAGGAGATTAAAAACATGAAAACATTTACCAGAATCATGGCATTGGTACTGGCCTGCATGATGCTGCTGGCCCTGGTTGCTTGTAACGATACCACCTCAACGACCGCACCTGACACAGATAATACGACTACTGCACCCAACACTGATGATACTACCGCACCCGATACCGACAATACCACCGAACCCAACGAAACAGAGCCTGTCCAGACCCTGGAAGAAAAAGTTCTGGCCTTTATGGCTGAAATGCAATCTGCCACTGCACCTGGGCTGAACACCTATGAATCAAGCTGGGATGATATGGTCGCTTATCTGACCGAAAAGGGCGTTATTTCCGCTGAGGCAGAGCAGGTCGATATGCTGACCACTACCGGCTATCTGAAGAAGTATGACGGTACCTTTGAGGAAACTTACGCTTTCGCCGATAAGGCGGTGGATTTTGGCGGTGTTTACTTGTGCTGGTGGAATTTGGTTGAAACCACCGATGCTTATACTTGCTACACCGGTATGATCCAGAACGTCGGCAATATCGTTGTAAACGGCGGTATGTACGTCGTCCCCGTTGTGTTTGCAAACTACGGTTCCTTTGCAATCGGCTTTGCTGAGGACTATGATGAAACCAAGTCCGATGAATCCAAGGCTGTAATGGCCGCCATTGACGGCACCGCTTACTCTCTGAAATATATGTCCGGCACCACAGATCTGGCCATGGCCATGATGAAGCAGGGCCTGCTGGCAGCAACTGACATTGCTTCCGGTGTTGACTTGAACACTTCCTACAGTTATACTTGCCAGCGTAAGGATTGGGTAGGTTACGATGAGTCCGAAACCGGATACAGCGATCCTTATGATACCACAGACAACGCCTATGTCGCCAGCAAAGCCTATACCTTTGGCAAGGTGACGATCCTGTACTTTGCACCTGCCGATGTGGCTGAGAATTCTTACTACTCCTACTATGTTTCCATCTGGAACCAGATCCAGGAGGAAGGTGCCTATACTCCCTGGTGCCGTCCTTCCGTCGACTGGAACTACACTCCCTACACCGTGGATGCCGATGGCAACTATGATGCCGAAGGCACAGAGCTTGTGGTTCCCGTAACTGCTGTATTTGGTCAGTTTGCTATCATCGTCAACGAATGATTTTTAATCGGAAGGCCCCCTTCCTGCCTCCTACAAAGGAAGTGGGAAGGGGTCTGTCCATTTTCGGGCTTCCCGAAATAAGCAGGAGCGTTGCCCCTTTTTATTTTGGGAGGCCCGAAAGCCTATCCACGCGATAAAAACAGAGAGAGATCTCGGAAAGAGTGGACCATGAAAAAGCGAGAAAAACAATTTAATGAAAAAGACCAGGTATTTATTAGGGACAAAGGCATTTGGTTGCGTTTTATCAAAATGCTGATGAAAGCAAAACTTCCTATTTTGTGGATCGTTGGCTACTTTGTTCTGGAAATGGTCATCACAAACATGGGCGTCAGCGTGACAGAGTATACCGCTGAAATGTTTGCCGGAAATTTAAACTTCCGCGGTATCATTTTGCCGTTCTTGATCTATTCTGCTTTCAATCTGATTACCGCCGGCATTTCGACTGCTTTGGTATATCTGTGTTACGCCCGTATCGATCGTAATTTGCGGCGGATGGTTTGGGACAAAATTACCAGACTGCCCATGCGTTATTTTGACAAGAATCCTCCCAAGGAGCTGATCTCCCGTATCGGCGATGCAACTTCCATCAGCACCCTGATCATTCAGACCATTGTTCCGTTCTTCACCGGCCTGTATAGCCTGTTTGTGTTGTTCCGCCGAATCGGTTCGTATGATTCCGAACTGATGTGGACACTGCTGCTGGTAGTTCCGTTCGTAATCGTTACCGGCTTTATCATGGGTCGATTGCAGTTTGGTATCAACGATGCTTCCAGGCGCCGCAGCGCCGAAATGACCAAGGAGCTTTCCGAAAAGGTCACCAACGTGCCGTTGATCAAATCCTTTGCCAAAGAAGAAGCAGAAATGCAAACCGGAAAGGAATATATGCTGGCTCTTTATAAAACCGGCATTAAGTCCTCCTGGATCGGAAATCTCAGCAACCCTGTGTACACCATGATCGGCGTTTTGCAGGTTATCGTTATTGTTCTGGTTGGCCGAAAGTTCTACTCTAATGGCTCTCTGACATTGGCGGAATGGATCGCCTACATGAGCTTTGCCACCCAGATCGCCAACCGTTTGCAGGCTTATGCAGGCTACTGGAAAAGCTTTAAATCCTCTCAGGGTTCTACTCGCCGTGTTACTTACCTGATGGAAGAGGAAGAGGAAAGCCTGGGCACGGACCGCAGTGCAGAAGATATGTCCGGCGGCTTCCGATTTGAAAATGTGTCCTTTGCCTACGAAGAAAAGCCGGTGCTGCGGCATATTGATCTGGAGATACCGGAAGGTAAGGCTACCGCTTTTGTCGGCCTGTCCGGTGGCGGCAAGACTACCATGCTCAACCTGCTGGAACGGTTCTACGAACCTCAGGAGGGCCGCATCACTGTGGGCGGCGAAGATATCAACAGCTATAATATGAAGTCCTACCGCCAGAACATTGCCTACATGACTCAAGATTGTGTGATGTTCTCGGGAACCATCCGTGAGAACATTCTCTGGGGTTTTGCAAGGGATGTATCTCAGGAAGAACTGGATGCAGCATGTAAGGCCGACAACGCCTATGATTTTATCATGGCTTTCCCAGATGGCTACGAAACAGAAGTTGGCGAGGCAGGAAGCAAGCTGTCCGGCGGCCAGAAGCAACGTATTGCCATCGCCCGTACCATCTTGAAGCAGCCCAGATACCTGTTTATGGATGAAGCAACCGGCGCAATGGATGCCAAGGCCAAGGAAGAAATATGGGTCGGCCTGCATGAACTGATGAAAGGCAAGACCACCGTGATCGTGGCGCACGATTATCAGACTGCCAAAAATGCGGATTACATCGTTGTGGTCGCCAACGGAATGATCGAAGACTTTGGCACCAAGGAAGAACTGTACGGGCGCAACGATTTCTACCGCCAGTTGGCTGATCAGGAGGTGGAGAGCAATGGCTAAGAAAATCAAAGCTGAAAAGAAAAAAGGGTTCTGGAAATCCTTTATCCGCTATTATACCCGTTTCCCCATCCCGTGGTGGCTGTATATCCTTTCCTTTATGTCCGGAATCGTGTATACGGAGCTGGGTGTTGCATTGCTGCAATATAACATCAACCTGAATACCGGCAAGCTGCAAAACTCCACCTTGATCGGATATGCAGGTATTACGCTTCTGATGGCATTTGTCAGTATTGCCACAAATATGACCGTGGCCTATGCCAGCGGTAGAGTTTCTCTGCGATCTAAAAATCTTGTATGGCGCAAGATCTTGCGCCTCCCGATGAAAGAGTTCGATCAAAGAAAACCCTCTTCTCTGATTTCCCGTGTTACAGCCGATGCGGCGGAAGCCAGCCAGACCATGACAACGTTGTCCAGCCTTGTATCTTCCGTTTATTCGCTGATCCGTGTGTTTATGATCATGTATAATTATAGCCACACCGTGACCTACTGGATGCTGCTTGCCATTCCTATGGCCGTTTTCACCTTCTGGGTGGTTGGTAGATTGCAATTTACCAGCCAGAAAAGAGTTTATGACGGAACCAATAAGACCATGGCCTATTTCTCCGAGCACGTGGGCACCATGAAATACGCCAAGGCGCAGACGATGGAGGAACAGGAACGCAAGGGCGGATTTGCCGCCATTGAGCACCGCTTCAAGGCAGACCTTTTCTATGCATTTGCCATTTCCGGAAGTGTTACCACTAACTCTGTGTATACCAAGATCTGCACGCTGATCCTGGTGTTTTCCGGCAAGCACGAAATTGATGCCGGCCGCTTGCCTGCGACGGGTATCAACGAGGCAAATACCTATATGCAAGATGTGCAGAAGTATCTGGCAGAAAATCTGACCCATTATCAGAATATCAAAGGCACCCAGGGTATTATGGATCATGTGTTGGACATTATGAACACCGAAAGCGAGACGGTGGAGCGTCAACTGGATATGCCCCAGCAGGCACAGGACCTGAAGCTGGAGCATGTATCCTTTGGCTACTCTGAGCGCAAGGAAGTGCTGCATGATATCACACTGACCATTCCGGCCGGAAAGAAGACTGCCATCGTCGGTGACAACGGCAGCGGCAAGAGTACCCTTTTCAAGCTGCTTATGCGCTTCTATCAACCGACCTCCGGCACCATTACATACGGTGACAATGACATTGATGCCTATCACATGGATCAGTGGCGCAGAAGTTATGGCTATGTATTGCAGCATGCACCGCTCCTCTCCGGCTCTGTTCGGGACAATATTTGCTATGGTCTGGATAGAGAAGCAACCGAAGATGAAATCATCGCTGCTGCTAAGGTGGCCGATGCCTACGATTTTATCATGGAATTTCCCGAAGGCTTTGATAAA
>CAZVMK010000015.1:0-25782 GCA_964628315.1 uncultured Oscillospiraceae bacterium | reverse complement strand
CTGGCTGGGGCATCAAGGCTGGCTGGGGCATCGAGGCTGGCGAGGGCATCAAGGCAAAAACCTTTATCCACTCTGAAAAGCGCATTTTCGCCGGTATCTCCATCTATCGTACCAGCGCAAATTGCGACAAGTCCATCAAGTGCGCAGAGCTGCGCAAAGGCGAAATCTGCTATGGTGATCTGGAAATTACAAAGGAGGACAAAGAAAATGAAGAGACTACTTAACATCATCCGCTTCTGGCTTACATGGCACTCTGACGAGGCAGTAAAAGCCGGTGTCGTGAACTATTCCGGTCAGGGTCGGGACAAGTTCGGCAGATGAGTAAAAAACCACCCCAGATGGTGCGAACATCTGAGGTGGTAAAGGAAAGAGGAACAAATGAAATACCTGCATGGTTATTGTACCATGTAGACCCATGAAATGCAAGGAGATTTTCGCCGATGGATGAAAACCCGTGTTCACCAACTTGCCCATTAAGAACGCCGTATTGCCACGCTACTTGCCCCGAATACGCCATATTCGATGCGAAGAACAAGGAACGGCTGAGGCAACAAGCCGCCGCAAGGGCTCTTGACGGCTACCGTGCGGATATGGTCAAAGTGGCGAGAAGAAAACAAAGGAAATTCAGGAGGGACTACAAACATGATTGAGCATCCTGTGATTTCGGTAGCCGAACGGTATGGCAATGTGCGAAAGCCTGTACCGATCTGCGACTGCTGCGGAAGCCCTATCAACGACGATTATGTCTGGGAGACCCCGGATGGAACGCTCTGTGAGGACTGCCTGAAGCAGATGTACCGCAGAAACATTGAAAATTATATGGAGGAATAACAAATGATTAGCCTGTACGATATGACCGAAGAATGGAAATCCGTGTTTGATATGCTTCTAGACCCCGAGGTGCCGGAGGAAGCGATTTTCGACACCATCGAGATGATCGAAGCGGACATGGACACCAAAGCCGACTCTTACGCCAAGATCATCAAGGACATGGACGGCAACACCGCCCAAATCGATGAGGAAATCAAGCGGTTGCAGAGCCGGAAGAACAGCATTTCCAACCGCAAAAAGCTGTTGCAGAACCAGCTTTACGAGACCATGAAAGCCACCGGCCGGACGAAATTCAAGACCGCCCTGTTTAGCTTTAATATCCAGAAAAACGGCGGCGTGACCCCCGTGGACTTCACAGCCCCCGTTCCGGCTGAATGGCTGAAACCTGGCGAACCGGACACAAAGAAAATCCGTGAATATCTGGAAAGCGGCAATGAACTGGAATTTGCTACGCTGGGCGAGCGTGGCGAGAGCCTGAGAATTAGATGAGGTGCGAACAATGTTTAGAGACTTGAAAGCTGATGAAATCGAAGTACGTGTGGCACAGGCAAAAGAAAACGGCGTTTCGCTTTTGCTGTACAAGGATGCCAGATGTGATCAGACAATTCTGGATGAAACCGTAGGCCCTTTGAATTGGCAGCGACATCACACCAGAGATAATGCAAACTGTGTTGTTTCCATCTGGGACAAAGAAAAACAGACATGGGTTTCCAAAGAGGACACGGGCACCGAGAGCAACACCGAAAAAGAAAAAGGGCTTGCCTCCGATAGCTTTAAGCGAGCCTGTTTCAACTGGGGCATTGGCAGAGAACTGTACACATCCCCGTTTATCTGGGTTCCGGCCGATAAGCTGGCAAAGCTGAAAGCGGTTAGCACCGGAAAGTATCAGTGCTATGACAAATTTGAGGTGCAAAAAATCGCCATTGAGAACAAGAAAATCGTTGCACTGGCTATCCGTACAGTCGACACCAGAAAAACGTGTTTTGTATGGGTTGACCCCGTTTGGGATGCTGCACAGAAGAAAGCGGCGGCAGCCAATGGATGACATTATGATCACCGAGGCAAAGCTGGAGGCCGGATGGCTGATGGTCAAGCCCCAGAGGGACGACTTGGGAAAGGCAATGGCTTTCATCCGTGGGATGAAGCCAAAGCCCTACCGAGTGGAGATCAAAGAATACCGGAAAAAGCGTAGCTTGGATGCAAACGCCTACTGCTGGGAGCTGATCGGCAAGCTGGCAGAGGTCATGCGCATACCGCCCAGAGATGTCTATATCAACGCTATTCAGAATATCGGCGGCAATTATGAAATTATCCCAATTAAGGAAGAAGCCGCCGAGAAGTTCATAGAGGTCTGGCAAAAGCAGGGGCTTGGCTGGCCATGTGTGGACATGGGCAAATCCAAAATCACCGGCTACCGCAATTTAAGAGCCTATTATGGCTCATCTACCTATGACAGCCGACAGATGGGGCTTCTGATCGACCACATCATACAGGACTGCAAAGCACTGGGCATAGAAACACTAAGCCCCGAAAAGCTGGCACTATTGGAGGAACGATGAGGAGCTACTATTACAAATCCGAAAGGGCAATCGCCTGTAATATTCCCCCAGAGGTCAAGGAAAGGGTCTGGGAGCGAGATAATCATTGCTGTATCATCTGCGGTTCGCCGTTCGCTTTCCCTGACAGCCATTATATACGGCGGTCACAGGGCGGTCTTGGGATTGAAGAAAACATCGTGACCATGTGCCGCCGCTGTCATCGAATGTACGATCAGGGCGTTGACCGCAAGACCACAGAGCCCTATATCGAGGAATATCTAAAATCTAAATATCCAAATTGGCGCAAAAGCAAGCTTATTTATAGAAAGGGAAGATATTAAATGCTTAACCACTGCACATTTCAAGGCCGTATTACAAGAACGCCGGAGTTGCGGAGAACAAATTCCGGCAAGGCGGTCACATCGTTCTCCATTGCCGTCGAGGACGATTTCAAAAGTTCTGACGGCACTAAGACGACCACATTCGTGGAGATCGTCGCATGGGGCAACTTGGCCGAGTTTGTAGAGCGATATCTGGACAAGGGGCGCATGGTGGTCGTTTCCGGCAGACTGTCCAACCGTGACTGGACGGACAAGGACGGCAACAAACGCCGCAGCACCGAAATCGTTGCAAGCAATGTCTATTTCTGTGACAGCAAGAAAGAGGTTGCAGAGGGCAACCAGACGGCTACCAGCTACCAAACGCCCAGCTATCAAGCACCTGCTACAGCGACCGACAACTTCTATGAAATCACGGAAGAGGACGATAAACTTCCATTTTGACCGCTAAAAACTCTAAGTATAGTTAGAATTTATTAGAATTTAAATTCAAATTTACTTCAACAAACGCCTTGCGGTGGAGGTTAACCGCACACTAGAAATATGAACAAATACGGAAATCAAAAAGTTTCTATTGGCGGCATGGAGTTCGACTCCAAGAAAGAGTTTAGCCGCTATATGCAACTGGTTGGGTGGCAGAAAGCCGGAAAAATATCAGAATTGCAACGGCAAGTCAAATACGAACTGATACCGTCCCAGAAAAAGCCCAGCGGCGGCACGGAACGCCCCGTTTACTACATAGCGGACTTTACCTACACCCAAGATGGAAAGACCGTTGTGGAAGATGTAAAGGGCTACCGTGACCCCAAAAGCGCAGGATATGCGAAATTTGTTATCAAGCGAAAGCTGATGCTGAAATTTTACGGCATCGAAATCAAGGAGGTATGACGATGAGCCAATGCACAAACATCCTCCGATATATGGAGGAAACAGGGGGTATCACCCAAGCGGAAGCAGTCACGGAATTTGGCTGCTACCGATTGTCGGCACGAATTGCTGATCTAAAGGCACAGGGCGTTCCAATCAAGACTGAAATGGTCAGGCGAAAAAATCGTTTCGGCGAGCCGGTCAGTTTCGCACGGTACTCCATTGCAAAGGAGGCGATACCGTGCAGCGTGGAGCAATAAAAATTCTCCGATCCTACTACGATGCAGCCAAACAGCTGGCGGCGGTCTCCACGGAAGAAGCCCTTAACTATCTCATGGCGATCATGGAATACGGATTTGATGATACTGAACCCGATGCAAAGGGTGTGGCAGGTGCTATGTTCGCACTTGTAAAGCCTACGCTGGAAAAATCGCTAAAAATGTCGGACGGAGGCGCAAAGGGCGGAAGCTTTCCGAAAGGGTGTGCTAAGCCTACTGAAAGCCTACCGAAAGGGTATGGAAAGGGTACGGAAAGCCATAGCGAACAGGAAGTAGGAAGTAGGAAGAGGGAAGTAGGAAGTAGGAGTAATAACCCCCCTTACCCCCCAAAGGGGGCAACGAAACGGGAAAAAGAACAGCAATTCGAGGAATTTTGGGCGGCGTACCCGAAGAAAGTTGCTAAATCGTCTGCTAAGAAAGCTTTTGAGAAGGTGTCAGCACCTCTTGAAACACTCCTGACCGCAATCGGGCGGCAGAAGTGCAGCGAGCAATGGAGTAAGGACAACGGTCAATTTATCCCAAACCCTGCCACTTGGCTGAACCAAGAGCGCTGGAATGATGAGCTGTCCCCGATGAATAATGCCACAGTGCCCAAAGGCGCAAGCGGAACGCTTGGCGAAGCCGAACTAGAGGCGATCCGCAGAGTTCTGAGCGACTAAGGGGGAGAAAGGAACCAAATGAAACGATGCAAAATCTGCCATGTTGAGGCAGAGCTGGAAGATGGCCGTTGCCATTCGTGCCGGATGGCAAAAGAGGCCACAGACCACCACATGACCTACGGCAAGTATAAAGCTTCGATCATGCCAGAGGACAGGCCGAAGCCGAAAGAGAAAACGCCGGACATACTGACGACCGTATGCGAATACTGCGGTAAGCCGTTCCCGAAATTCGGGGCCCGAAGATATTGCAGTAGCTACTGTCAGCAGATGCGAGCCTACGACAAGGAGGTTGCGCAACGGGCGGCGAACCCGATACCGGCGCAGGAATGCCCAGTGTGTCACAAGATATTCACGCCGACACGCAGGGGCGGAATAATCTACTGTTCACGTGTCTGCTGTGACTCAAAAGCAGCAGCGTATCTTAGACTGGAGGCAAAGAAAAATGACCAACAAAGAACTGATTGAGCTATACCACACTTGCGATGCCAGAAAAAACTGCGACGGCTGCCCACATGAGCATGACGAGCGTTGCGCCATTGACGATGTGAACCCAGATACCCTTGTGCAGCGGTTGGAAGCACTGATGACCGAGAACAAGATGCTTGAGACACAGTGTGAGGCGCATTGTGAGATAGAAAGAAAACTGGCTAAGAAAATCAGCAAGGAACGCCAACAGCGGCAAAAATTGACCATCAACAAAATGCAGCTGAAAGCGGAATGTGACCACCTCCGTGACCTCGCGAAAAAGCTCTGGTGCGAGAAACGCTATGTCGGTGAGGACATGAATGTCCCTAGCAAACGGCTGAGCATTGAAGAGCTTGAAAAGCTAAGTTGCCCTGTTTGGGTCAAAGTTACTGATGGCTCACAAGATGGCTATTGGTGCCTTTGCGACAAGGGAACAATCCTAACGCCAAGCGGCCGGCGTTTCCAGGCAAAAGATATCCCGAACTGGGAGTTCTTCCTGAAACCGCACAGCACTGATGGAAGCCCCACAGGGCAGAAAGGATGAAGTATGGCTGAATGTAAAAATTGTGGGACATGGTTTTCTAGCACGCTTCCTAGCGAATTATGTCCGACTTGCAGACGAGCATTGGATCGGCTAAAGGGTTATGTTGCCCCAGTGCGGCATGGGCGGTGGTTCGAAATGGTTGAAAGTATCCACGATACGCACACGGGAGAATACTATGATGAAGTCTATTACAACTGCGATAGATGCGATTATGCGGCGGACGAAAAAACTCCGTTCTGTCCCAACTGCGGCGCATACATGGGAGGTGCTGACAATGGCTAAATTCAAAATTGTGCTTAAAAATGGTTTCAGCTTCGATGTGGAGGCTGAAAATATCAGAGTGACCGACTCCACCATAACCGGCGGTGCCACCAATATTAACTACATCGGCTGCACCAATGGTATCCCACTTTATGTCAATGTTGGGGAAATTGTGGCCGTGATACAGGAGGTGGTAGACGATGGCGAATGAAATGCGTGGAATTTCTGTTTGTGGCGAGTGTGCCAATTATAACTGGAAGAAACATAAATGCACGGTCTGTTCGTGCAAGGAAAGCAACCCACGAAATCCCTTTTATGACGATTGCCCTTTGCCGAAATGTGTCGAGGTCGTGCGGTGCAAAGACTGCAAGCACTATAATGGCCGGTTATGTGCGTTTCACTCCACGTGTCCAGACCAGTACAGCCCTGGGCACGATGCGTATATGGAACCTGATGACTTCTGCTCCTACGGCGAAATAAAGAGCGGCACTCAGTCGCAGAGGGAGAATGTATGAACAAGATCATTGAAAAGCAAAAACGTCTGATCGATGACATGAATGAGTTTTGCAATGAGAAATTTTATTACGACAATGAAACTACCTGCGTTGATGCCAGTGCATATATCAGCAGGAATATTGAGCAGTATAAATTGCTCACGATGGACAATTGGCAATTGCAGTACATCTGAGGAGGAACAACCATGAAAATCCTAAAACCAGGCAAGGTTGAGCAGAGGAAGTTTGTGTGCCCAAACTGCGAATGTGAGTTTGTGATTTACAAAAGCGAGGCAATGCGAGCTATGGACTTAGAAGCCAAGTATCACTACTGGGCACAGTGCCCGTGCAGAGATCAAATCGCATGGGACAGCGGCGAACCCTACGAAGAACTCACGCCCACGCAGACGGACAGGGAGAGGCTGGAAAGCCTGCTTGCAAATAGCCCGATGGGAACGGAAGCCGCAACGGAGTATCTGCTGTCACACGGCGTGACTTTTAGGGAGGGGTGAGTATATGGAAAAACCAGTAACCGAAGCGAGATTTGAACACGAGGGCTTTCCATGCGTGGTGCTGTTCATGCCGATGGGGCACAGATGTGGCTATGTGGGTGTGCCGAAAACGCATCCAGTCTATGGCGGCTATCACGAACTGGACATTGACTGCCACGGTGGTCTGACTTATGCAGAGGGGCATTTGCAAAATCAGAAAGACACCGAAACATGGTGGATTGGTTTCGACTGTGCCCATTGGCTGGATGCACCGGATAAAGAAGCGGTGCAGAAATATTTTCCCGAAACATACGAAAGACTAAAAGATACAACCTACTATCAGGCACAAGAATGGAGTGTTGTCCGTTCGCTTGAATATGTAAAAAATCAATGCTGTATGGTAGCCGAACAGCTTAAGAACATGACCACCCCTTGCGGTGGGGAAGGAGGATAATATGAAGAAATTTATTGCAGTTGTGTTAGCCGTTGTACTCATGGTGTTAGCTCTGACAGCCTGCGGAAATATGTCTGTGGGACTTGGCAATTACGAGTATAACAAAGTCCATATAGACACTCGCCACTATAGCGGATGCTTTACGGTGGTGAAGTGGTACGATAATGCCAATGGGATTGAAGTTCTTACGAAAGAAGCTGGGTCTATGTATCTGGCGGAGGGAACCTACATCCTGCTTTCTGGGGATGAGCCGTGCCCATTCTGTGGACACGGGGAGGAATGATTATGACACCTAACCCGTGGGAGAACAGTTCCGGCTATCCAGACCCGACAGCCTACGAAGCGGAGAAGAATATCTCAGCCGAGGAAAAGCGGAAGAATGAGCTGATCTATGTGCTGAAATACATAATCCGCAACGCAGACTTTGAACTGCTGAACAGGCTGGAAGTCAGGGACAACAGGACGGGAAAGATTTGGAGGTGAGCGAATGAGCAAGCCAAGATACAAATGGTGGGGGTATATCAAGAATGTCATTCGGGACTACCCCCGACTGAAACAGGAATATGAAGCCCTGCATGAGCAGAGTGTAACGCCCAGTATGTCCGGAATGCCCTGCGGCGGTGGCACTTCACGAGCCGTGGAGAACCTTGCTATTCGGGAATTGCCGAAAGCGGAGCAACGGGACTATGAGGCAGTACAAAAGGCAATAGACGGCACTGGGCGGCTTGAGACAGGGGAAGACAGACTGAAACTTGTACGGCGTGTATTTTGGCAGAATGTTTCGCTCAAAGATGCCGCCTACAAAGGGCATATCAGCTATGAGACGGCAAAGAACTACCACTGGGAGTTCATAACGCTGGTAGCGTATCACAAGGACTTGCTTACATACGACGAACTGAAAAAAGCGTATGATCGGTGAATGTTTACACTAAAAAGCCAAAAATCTGTGTTATAATGCTATCATGGAATAAAGCAAAGAGGTCAGGGAGCAATCCCCGACCTCTTTTGTGTATCAATCCTGCAGAAAGGTGGTGGGCGGTATGCTTACGGCAAAACAGGAAGAATTTGCAAAAAACATTGTTAAGGGCATGAACCAAGCGGATGCGTATCGCTCAGCCTATAGTTGCAAAAAAATGAGCGACAATGCGATCTATGTAAATGCGAGTAAGCTGGCAGACGACACTAAGGTTGCACTAAGGATAGCGGAATTGAGGGGACAACTGGCTACCCCTGCAATTATGTCTGCTCAGAAGCGGCTGGAATGGCTCACAGGGGCAATTGCCAGTGAGGAAGTGAGCGTGGGTGACAAGCTCAAGGCAATTGACATTATGAACAAAATGCAGGGCGAGTATGTGCAGAAAGTAGAGGCGGCAGTGGAAAGCGCTGTGAATATCACCGTGGAGCTGAGTGATTGATATGGATATCAATATCAAAATCAGCAAAAAGGTGTTCAACGATGTTTATTTGACGTTTCTGAACTGCGATGATCGTTATTTGATCTTTTACGGTGGCGGTTCGTCTGGGAAAAGCTATTTCATTGCGCAAAGGTGGATCTTTATGTTGATACAGCCGGTGCGGTGCAATCTGCTGGTAGCCAGAAATACGGCGGACACAAACAGACGTTCTACATTCCCACTTCTAAAGCAGGTCATTTCCAACTGGAACCTGTCTGAGTATTTCAGGGTAAATGAAAGTGATATGCGCCTGATCTGTAAGTTGACCGGAAATGAGGTAGCTTTTGCCGGTTTGGACGATGTGGAAAAGATAAAATCCATCACATTTGCAAGCGGCGAGTTGACCCACATCTGGGTAGAGGAAGCTACAGAGTGCCAGGAGGCGGATATCAATCAGCTGAAAGTTCGTTTGCGTGGTGGCAAATCCAAAAAACAGATGGTGCTGAGCTTTAACCCTATCAACATTCAGCACTGGATCAAGCGGCATTTCATAGACAGCGGACTGGCAACGGTCTGCTTTTCTACTTATAAGGATAACAAATTCCTGACGGACGATGACCGGAAAGCATTGGAAGATCTGAAATACACAGATGAATACACCTATGAGGTCTACTGTTTGGGTAAGTGGGGTATTCTGGGGAAGACGGTATTCGATGCAAAGGCAATTCAAAAGCGGCTGGACGAGTTGCAAAAACCTATCAAGACAGGCTATTTTGAATACGACTATGACGGCCTAACAGTCAGCCACATTCGGTGGGTCAACGATAGAAACGGCTACATCCAGATCTACCAGCTACCAAACACGCCGAGGGTCACGCAGTACTGCATCGGCGGCGATACTGCCGGAGAGGGAAGCGATTACTTTACAGCCCATGTCCTTGATGCACGGTCAGGAACGCAGGTAGCCCATTTGCGGCATCAGTTCGATGCAGACCAATACGCAAAGCAGATGTATTGCCTTGGGAAGTACTACTGCAACGCCCTGATTGGCATTGAGGCGAATTTTGACAGTTACCCCATTATGGAACTCCAGCGGCTGGGATATCTGAACCAGTACGCCAGAGAGACGCAGGACACCTATACCGGAAAGATGGAGAAACGTTTTGGATTTAAGACAACCAGTATCACAAGACCGACAGCGATATCCAGATTGATTGAAGTGGTGCGAGAACACTGTGACACGATTAACGACAGGGCGACACTGGAAGAACTGCTGACGATCATTCGGAACGAAAAGGGCCGAATAGAGGCGCCACAGGGCGGCCACGATGACGATATGATGGGGCTTGCCATTGCTCACCAGATCAGGGAGCAGGTCGTTATTTCTTCCGATATAGTAGAAGTGAGGCCGCAGTACAACTTTGATATAGAGAAAATGGCAAGTAGGCAGTACGAATACGGAGACGAAATTGTCGTAATATGAGGAGGAAACATGGAAGTTTTAATGATGGTGGTGATTGCGGTGAGCAATATTGCCTGCTTTATCACCGGAGCGAAAATTGGCCAAAAGACAGAAAGAGGAGAGAGCATTCAAATCGTGCCAGGGCCTTTGACGGCACCCAAACATAGCCGAGAAAGCAAGGAAGACCGGCTTGAAAGGGAGCGGATGGAGAAAATCCTGAAGAACATTGATGCTTACGACGGCAGCGAAGCTTATCAGCAAGATATCTAACGGGGGTAAATGAATGGATATTCAGGAAATCAAGGAAACGCCGATTTGGTGTCTATATGAAAAGGGCAGGAACTATCACCGAATGACAGGGATCTACTCTGACACTGATAGAAACTACCGATTTTACAACGGTAATCAGTGGGCTGGCGCAAAGCTTGGTGGTGTGGAGCCTGTACAGAAGAACTTTATCAAGCCGATCGTGAAATACAAAGTTGCAGTTATCCATGACAATTTGTATGCCATTGTTTATTCCAGCCCGAACTTTGAGAACTCGGCGTTCCGAAAAGAGGCAGATCGATACTGTGAAATGCTGAACAGGTATGCAGCCAACATTTGGGAACGGGATAAAATGGATTTTAAGGGACGGCGACTGACAAAGGATGCGGCAATCAATGATGAGGGCATTCTATATGTTTGGTTTGACACGGAAAACATGGTGCCGGTCAACGAAATCGTAAAGAAAAACGATGTGTATTATGGTAATGAAAACGATGACAACATCCAAAGTCAGCCGTATATCCTGATAAGGAAGCGTTTACCGGTCACCGAGGCGGTAGAGCTGGCGCTACGTGAGGGCATGAACAAAGAAAAAGTGCCGTTTATCATCGGAGATAGCGACACGTTTGAAGAAAGCGGCGAGGCGGCAAAGCTGGAGCTGGACGACATGGTAACGGTGGTGTACAAGCTGTATCGTCAGGATGGGGTAATAAAGTATTCTGTTGCGACGAGATGGGTAGACATTGCAGAAGACAAGAATATGGGGATAACCCTATATCCGGTGGCGCATTTTAACTGGGAGGAAAAAGAGGGCTCTGCCAGAGGTGAGGGCGAAGTTCGATATCTGATCCCTAACCAGATCGAGGTAAACCGGACGGAGATGCGCCGTGTGCTGACGGTAAAAGAACAGGCCTATCCGCAAAAGGTAGTTGATACAAGCCGTGTGGAAAATCCCCAGGCGCTAAATACTGTTGGTGGCATCATTCGGACAAAGGGAACTCCCGTGGATGATGTTAGAAAAATCGTTGGCAGTATTGCACCGGCGCAAATGAGCCCAGATGTGGTTAAACTGCAAGAGGATATGATTGCAGTTACCAGAGAGCTGGCAGGCGCAGGAGATGCGGCAACCGGCGATGTGAACCCAGAAACGACATCGGGGCGTGCGATCTTGGCGGTTCAGCAAGCATCCAGGCAGCCTGTTACGGAGCAAAAAGAGGGTTACAAGAATTTTATCGAAGACGTGGCACGGATCTGGCTTGAGTTCTTGATCGTCAACGCAAAAAATGGCGTTGATATGGAGTCTGAAGTCACAGACCCACAGACCGGAGAAAAGACGGTCCAGATGGAAAATGTGCCCCAAGTAGCCCTGGAAAAACTGAGGGCCAGTGTTAAAATCGATATTACGCCCAAAAGCGTGTATGACAGATTTGCACAGGAACAAACGATTGAAAATCTGCTGACACAGGGATTTTTGACTGCCCAACGTGTCAGCGAGTTGGAAGTATACGCCGAGCTGTTGGATGATGACTCTGTGGCGCCGAAACAGAAGATTTTGGAAGCGGTAGAGAGAGTTAAAGAA
Source organism: uncultured Oscillospiraceae bacterium (assembly GCA_964628315.1). Taxonomy (GTDB): domain Bacteria; phylum Bacillota; class Clostridia; order Oscillospirales; family Oscillospiraceae; genus Faecousia. Next base: position 13,860 of record CAZVMK010000015.1, on the reverse strand, counting down.
CAGCAGAGGCGCATTGCACAAATTCAGGCGAGTGCGCAGCTCATGCAGCAGAGGGCGCAACAGTTCCTTATGGGCGATCCTGATGAACAGGCATCCATGATCGCATCGGCACAGATGGCCAACAGCGGTCAAATTCAATAACGGAAATAGGCAATCATTGCATTTTTGCAATGGTTGCTTTTTTACGCCCAGGCGTGCAAGGCGTAAAAAGGTACGGAATAAATGGTGGAGCAAGCACCTGAACAAAAAGTAGGAAAGGATGAATTTTATGGAAATTTTGGAAGAAGGCCAGATCGTAAACGAAGAGAATGCGGCCGAGCAGAACGGCGACATCGCAAATGGCACCGAGGCACCGAAGCTTTACAGCGAGGAAGAATTTCAGCAGAAACTGACCGAAAAGTTAGATGAAATTCTGCCATCGAAAATTGGCAGAAGAGAGGCAAAACTGCGGAAAGAGTATGACGGCAAGTACGGCGGCCTGATGGATGTATTAAAGGCCGGAACCGGCAAGGACAGTGTGGAGGACATTACCGAGACTTTTCGGCAGCATTACGCCGGAAAGGGCATCAATATTCCAAAGCGTGATGCTTATTCCGAGGATGATATCCGTGTCCTGGCGAAAAATGATGCGGCAAGCATCATCAAGGGCGGTTATGACGAGGTAAAAGACGAGCTTGACAGGCTTGGAGCTGTCGGTGCGAAGAACATGAGCAGCAGGGACAAAGCACTGTGGTCGGAACTTTCGCAGTATCGGCAGAACGAAGACCGAGTTCGTGACCTTGCAAAGATCGGCGTGTCCAAAGATGTTTACGGCAGCGAAGACTTCCGAAACTTTGCATCAAAGTTCAACTGTGATACTCCGGCAAGGGAGATTTATGACCTTTACGAAAAGACCCACAACACACAAACAGAAATCAACAATCCAGGGAGCATGAAAAACATTCCGCCCAAAGATACGGGAGTGAAAGATTTTTACACGAGAGACGAGGCTCTGAGGTTTACACGGGCTGATTTGGATAAAAATCCGGCTCTGGTGAAAGCAATCGAGAACTCCATGCGGAAATGGTAATGCTTCCAACCAAAGAAAGGAAGTAAAAACATGGCAGTAACTAATTTTATTCAGACCATTTGGTCAAAGAAAATCCAGGACGATCTGGAACTGAAGTGTAAGTTGGTAGACAACTGTCTGCGCAGCTATGAGGGCGATTGTAAATACGCCTCCGCCGTTAAAATTCTGGGTGTCGGCGAACCCACCATTGGCAAGTACACTGGTGCCGATATCGCTATCGAAGAAATGTCCGACAGAAGTCAGCTTCTTAACATCGATCAGGCGAATTTCTTCGCATTCTATGTTGACGATGTCAACCAGGCGCAGTCTGTGCCAGGTCTCAAGGAAGAGTATCAGCGTAAGGCTGTGCATGGCCTTGCTGTTGCGCGTGATACCTACGTTGCCGGACTGATTAAGGCGGTAACTACAGCTGCAAATGTAACTACCGCCACCGCACTGACGGAGGATGCGATCAAGGAAGCAATCGACGGCGCAATCGTGGCCCTGAGAGAGCGTAATTTCGATGAAGATGGCGTTATTGAGATTACTCCGGCGGTGTATAACCTGTTTAAGAACCAGCTAATCACGCTGTCTACCGATAACCCCGAGTACATCAAAAAGGGTAAAGTTGGCGTGTATGACGGCTTCGACGTCATTATGTCCAACAACCTGGCAAAGGATACATCCGGTAGCGTAAAGTATGCTTACTGTGATATCAGAGGCAAGAAAGCCATTGCATTTGCGGGCCAGATCAACGAGGTCGAGGCACTGAGAGCTGAAAAGAAGTTCAAGGATATCATCCGTGGACTGGACACTTTCGGCGCAAAGGTCATCGACGAGAACCGCATTCAGGTGGTAAAGGTGCCTCTGGCAACGGCGTAATACACAGAGGGGAGGGTAACGCCTCCCCTTTTCAGCACCGCAGAAAGGAAAATATTATGAAAAACTACATCATGATGCCCAGCGTTGACCTGTTTCCTGGTATTCGAGTGGATAAGGATACGGTGCTGGAATATAAAAACGAGAGCGTAGCGCAGACGGTAGACAACCTAGTGCTGCATACCGTTACAAAAGTTTCAGGAAACGGATACGAAAGTATTTATGATACGACTGTGTATCTGGAAGAGGGCGATATCCTTGTGTTTGACGATCACAGAGGGTATATCAAGCCTGTGGAAAAAATCGTTACGATCGGGGAAGCAATCGAAACGCTTAGAAACATCGAAAGTTTGGGTGAATAAAATGACATACAGCCAGATGAAGCGAAAAGTCCTTGCGCTGATAGAAGAGCTGAACGAGGATAGCGAGCTGCTGACAGATGATCCAGATATCGCTGCAAAAATCGACGGTGTAATGAACCAGGTGCTCAATGAGTTGAGCAGAATGAAAAAAATCCCCCGATATGTTGAAATGCCAGTGAAAGAAGGGCAGACTGTTACCTTTTCGGATATCGGCGATTTAGCTGGTTGCAAGGTATATCAAATCGATATGGTATGTGGCGTTCCATATACCGAGAGAGCCTCCGGCACTGTAATGAAATTTCTGGATAGCGGAACGGCAGGGTTCGATTTTTTCGCATATCCAAAAGAAATTACACAGAGCAACAGAGGCACATATGAATTTGAATTGAGTGAAGATGCGCTGGAAGTTATGCCGTACGGGGTGGCGGCGGATCTGCTGAAAAGCGATGTATCTGCAGAATACGGCAATATTTATGCGAATAGATATGAGCAAATGCTATCCAGATTGGACTCTAGGTTCAGGACGACATCGATTTACATAGATGGTGGGGTGGAAATCTAATGGCAACTGATGACGTTGTTACTCGGGTTTACTCGGGGTTCAGAGGTGCAGATTTCCGCGGCGAGGAAGTCAATCTGACACGTTCGCCGGATTGCTTGAATGTATGGCGAGACTACAAAGAGATCGAGAGCATACGAACCAGGCCGGCCATGTCGCTGATGACGGAGTTTGACGGGACTGTTTATGGAGTATTCTTTTTCAACAATAAAATGCTGGTACACGCTGGAGACAAGCTGTACAAGGTTGACGGAGAACAAAAAGCGGTTTTATACACCGGACTGAAAGCGGTACGAAGTGCGGCGTTTCAGTATGGAGAAAAATGGTATTTTAAGGACGGAAAACACTATCTTTGCTATGACGGCGAAACGATTGGAGAGGTTGTTGGTTATGTACCAACGACAACAATCGGAAGAAAGCCGATGGGCGGTGGGACAACCCTAGAAGATGTCAACATGTTGTCTAATTACCGGAAAAATTCATTTCTTGCAGATGGAGTGAGCTTTAGCTTTTTCCTGGATGTGATAAAAATTGACGAAGATTATGTTCCCGAAGTGACCGTTGACGGTAAAATCGTTTCTGCGGACGATTATACCGTAGATTACGAAAACGGAAGTATTTCTTTTAAAAACACACCACCGGATGCACCGGAAACAGACGGGCAGGATAATGTCGTCATTAAGTTTAAAAAGGCTGTCCCGAAATATAAGACGGTCATACAGGAATGCACGATGTTACAAGTTTTTGACAATAGAGTGTTTTTTAGCGGAAATGCAAACTACCCCAATGTTTTGTGGCACTGTTCCTTGAATGACCCAAGCTATTGCTCCGATTTGGACTATTACGAAGAGGGTATGGATGGCGCCGCTATTCGTGGAATGGTGGCCGGAAATAACGCACTGTGGGTGTTTCGTGAGCCATCTAGCGCCAATACAACGGTATTTTATCATACGCCGACAATCGATGAGGAATATGGAAAAATTTATCCGTCTTGCCATTCCAGTGTCACGACAGGGTGTATCGGCGGCGCAATCAACTTTAATGATGATATTGTGTTCTTCTCTGACCGTGGCATGGAGGGCATCAGCGGAGATATTACTACAGAACAGGTGGTTGCCCACAGAAGCACCCTTGTTGACCGCAAACTTGTTTCAGAAGCCGACTATTCAGATATGTTCCTGACTGAGTGGGAGGGCTATCTGCTGGTATGCATCGGAGCACACATTTATCTTGCTGACTCGCGGGCGGTGTTTACAAATGAAGATCATGTGGAATACGACTGGTTCTACTGGGAAATGTCCCACCGTGTCATTTGCGCCGCTGTGCAAAACGGAATTTTGTACCTGGGAACTGAAAAAGGGCTGTTTTCTCTGACTGATAATTATTGCGGAGTAGTCAGCTATTGGGTGACACCGAAAGACAAGTTTAAATATCCGCATCGGCAAAAAACGACAAATAAACGTGGATGTGTCACAGAGGCGACGGGGGATGTAGATCTGTATGTTAAAGTTGAGGACGGCGATTTTGAGCTGGTCGGGCAGTATAACGATATAACAGATTATTTCGCCGCCAGAATTAAGAAAAAGAAATTTAAGGATATTCAGCTCAAGTTTTATTCTGGCAAGCGATTTAGTCTTGAAATGACAACGATGGAGTGCTTCATTGGGGGCTACATCAAGCGATAGGAGGACAATATGGCAGTAGACTACAATGATAGCCGCTTCGAAGAAGTGGAGAAAGAGAAAAAAGAGGCGTTGTCGGAGGTCGAGAAAACTTACGACAGTATGATCGGGCAGTCCGACGGCTTCTATCAAGATCAAATCGATGCTTCCGAGCAGTGGAAAGAAACGCAAAGCCAACTACAACAGGAGCGGACGGATTTCACCATTGATCAGATCAACCAGCAAAAAGAGCAGGCTGAAAAGGATTATAAAAAGGAACAAAGTGCCTCTTATAAGGATTGGCAGAAACAGAGCAACGCATACGGTGCCAACGCTGAGGCGATGGCTGCGCAGGGCATGAGCAACACGGGCTACAGCGAAAGTGCTCAGGTAAGTATGTATAACACTTACCAGAACAGGGTCGCTACGGCCAGAGAAAGCTATGACAAAGCGGTGCTCAATTATAACAACGCCATCAACGAAGCCATGCTTCAAAACAGTGCGGCATTGGCAGAGATTGCATACACTGCACTGCAACAGCAGTTGGAGCTGGCACTGAATGGCTTCCAATATAAAAACCAGCTTGTGCTGGATAAGGCCAGCCAGAAGCTGACTATTGACCAGATCTACTACAACCGCAAGCAAGACGTTTTGTCGCAAATAAATCAGGAGAATGCATTGGCAGAAGAAAAACGGCAGTTTAATGCAAGCCTTGAAGCGGCACAAAATAGCAGCGGTGGCACTACGATTAACTCGGGCAGCGGTAGCAATAACAATTCTATTTTGGGCGCCGATGTTGACGATGATGAATTCGCAAAAAGTGTAGAGGCACTAGGCCTCGGAGAACTGACAATTTCCGAACTGGCAGATCTTATTGAGGCCGGTGACGTGATAATTGGTAGCAACGGAATGGTTTATCTCAGCCCACAGGGACAAGCGAAGTATAAGAAAGGAAATTCTTCAAATTCTGGCACAGGTGTAAAGTTTGATATAAAAAAGCGAGCATCTAGTTATCTTGGCGGAATTTAAGCAAGGAGCGTGACACTATGGATTATCAGTCACTTTCCAAAGAACTGAAAAAAAGAGGACTTTCTACGAATGGACAATCCGGTGGTGGAACGTCCACAAATGGCGCCTATGCTTCGCAACTGGTAAATGAGTTGCAAAAGCGTGACTATCAGTTTGGCCAGACGGGGGATCAGAACGATGAGCTTCTTGGTGGCTTCTTGCAAAAAGGCGCCTTTGCTGATGGATTCCAGCTTAGCGATATTTGGACGGCCAGGTGGGGAACCGCTGCAGATATAGTGACCCATGTTGCTAAGGGCGTTGTGCAGACTGCGGAGGGCGTAGCCGATGCGCTTTCCTATGGAACAGCCGGTATTGTGGATCTGCTGGGAGATAAGCAATGGGCTGATGACATCAGAGAAAATGCAAAATTCAGCGTATCGGACTGGGCGTTTGACAGCGTAACAAAAGCATTGGACGAAGCCAGCATTTTGGGGCATATGTCAGAGTCTGTGGCTGAGGGCGTTGGCCAGGTCGGCGTTATGGCTGCCACCGGCGGCGTGGCCGGAGCTGCCGGTCTTGGGAAAGCGGCGACCAGTGCGATTACACTTGGAACAATGGGTGTAAGCAGTATGGGATCTGGAATGGGAGAGGCATACGAGGGCGGAGCGACCAATAAAGAAGCGCTTGCCTACGGCCTGATATCCGGTACAGCAGAAACACTCAGCGAAATGATGTTCGGCGGCTTGGGCAAAGGTGTAAATGCACTTGGGTTTAACAAGGGCTTGCTGGATGCCGATGATTTGGTTGCTAAAAAAGTTTCGAGCATATTCAAGTCTACGCTTATGAAAAATATTTCCGAAATGGGCGTAAAGGCTGTGGGCGAGGGTTTGGAAGAAGTTGTTTCCGGTATTGCATCGGCCATCGGCAAAAAAGTTACTTATATGGACGATGAGAGCTTGGATAAAATCTTCAGCAACGAAAATCTACTGGAGCAATTTGTTGTTGGCGCAGTAACCAGTGGTATCACACAGGCGCCAGGAATGGTAAAAAACACAAAAAGCAAGACGGACTATGTCACAGGTAGAACCCAAAGCGAGCAGTCGGTGGTCGATAGTGAGATAAAAAGCCGCATCGAAGCAAAAGAAAAAGAAACTGGCAAAAAGCTTACCAACAAGGAAAAAACCAAAATTTACTCCGAAGTGGAAAATGAGCTGAAAAAGGGCTACATTTCTCCGGAGACCATTGAAAAGACGATGGGCGGAGAAGCCTATGAGCAGTACCAGAAGCTGGTAAACGAGTCAGATGAATTCAACAATCTGTATGATACGCCATACGAAAAACTGTCTGAGAAACAGCGTGACCGTCTGGCAGAGCTGAAAGAAAAGAATAAGGCCAATTCTTATGACGATGCGATCTATAACGCCTACGAGAACCTGAAAAACAAGGTGACGGACAACGGTAACTCTTTCAAGGAGAGCTACAACGAGCGTGGCCGTCGGGCACAGAAATTTCAGGCAGATGTTTCCAAGTATGACGAAAAATACCGCTCCACGGTGCAGAAAGCTATTGACAGCGGTATTTTGAATAATACGAACCGAAGCCACGAATTTGTAGATCTGGTTTCAAAAATCAGTGCCGAAACCGGCACGCAGTTCGACTTTGCCAATAATAAGAAGCTGGCAGAAAGCGGCCTTGCTTTGGAGGGATTAACCGTCAACGGTGTAACCACTGGGGACGGCGTTACCATCAACATGGATAGCGCAAAAGCACTGAACACGGTGGTTGGACACGAAGTCACTCACATTCTGGAGGGTACAGACCTGTACAACGCCCTGCAAACAGCTATCTTCGACTATGCTAAGGGCAAGGGTGAGTTTGACAGCCGTCGGGCTGCGCTGGAAAAGCTGTACAAGGATGTTGAGGGTGCAGACATCGATGCAGAGTTGACCGCCGATCTGGTTGGCGACTATCTGTTTACCGATGAAGCGTTCCTGCAAAACCTGTCCACCAAGCACCGGAATGTGTTCCAGAAACTGTATGACCAGATCAAGCACCTGTGCAAACTGGCTACCGCCGGAAGCAAGGAAGCCAGAGAGTTAGAACGGGTGAAAAACGCCTTCGAAAAGGCTTACCGTGAAGCCGGAGAGAGTGCAAAAAACACCGCCAAAGACGGCGGTGTGAAGTATTCTATTTCTGAAATTGTCGATAGAAACGGAAATTCCTATGGCGTTGGTGTGCATCTGGACTCCACACTGCTTGACAATCTGACACCAAAAGAGCGTGTGGAGATGGTCAAGGAGTATATCAAGGAGCTGGGTGGAGAAAGCTTTACAGCCTATGATGCGAATGGCGATGCTGTGGATATTTCGATTGCAGAACCTGACCGCCGCTTCAAAAACAAGAATGGTAAAACCACGCCTGTCAACAGAGACCTTACCACTAAGTATATCGGTAACGAGGTAAAGCAGGAGTCGATCACTCTGATTGATGAGCTGATTGCTACGGCTGAGTATCAAAGTCAAAAACAGCCAAATTATTCACACGGCTGGTTGGACGGAAACGGGCAAAACAACTGGGAATACTGGCAGACTTATGTTCAGGACAAAAGTGGAGATGTTTGGCAGGCAACACTTAATATTGCAAATGCTGAAACAGGCGAAAAAATCCTTTATGATGTCAACCCAATAAAAAAAGTAGGGCAGTCCGTCAAGTCGGACACGTCCCTACCTTTTGTGGGGCAGTCCGTCAAGTCGGACACGTCCTCCACTGACAACAGTATATCCAATTCCGGCGAAAATGTCAATACCAAATTTTCTCTAAGTGACAGTCAGGGACGGCAGCTGACCAACGATCAGGTGGAATATTTTAAAAACTCTAAGGTTCGTGATGAAAATGGCAGTCTAAAGACCGTCTACCACGGTACCGGCGCAGAGTTTACAGAGTTTTCCTACCAGTTTATGGGTGCGCAGGGTTCTTCGGAAGGCCGTGGCTTCTATTTTACTGATAATCCCGACATGGCAAAGGGCTACCAGAATAATGGTGTAAAGCTGATGGAGGGTTATCTGGATATCGAAAAGCCACTGTCTGACAGCGAAGTGACCATGAAGCGAAGCGAGCTTGTGAGGCTGCTGAAAGCGATTGACCCTAGCGGTGATGATGTGATCATCAACTATGACAGCAGTGGAATTGGGTATCCGTCAAAGGCATGGTACAATCGGGCACTGAATGAGGCGGTAGAGGCTATCTATAACGGCAATGAGTCAGATAGTGAGATACTGGCAGAAATTGCAAACTCTGGCAGTGACAACGAAACGGTGCTGAAAAAGGTTCGTGAACTGTTTGGCTATGATGGATACATTGTCAAAGGAAAGTATGACGATGCGACGGTGTATGTGGCATTTGAGTCAAACCAGTTCAAAGATGTGGACAACCGCACGCCAACGGTCAACCCCGATATTCGCTACTCTCTGTCCCCAGAGGGAGAGCAGTCGACCCAATACGGCAACTACAATGTGTACGGTGAAGATGTTAAAAATCTCGGATGGGACGACATTGCGCCGCCAACAGAGAGCAATACGACGGTTGCTGACGATATTGCGCCGACAAGGGAAAAAATCGCCGAGATGGACAAAGAACGTGCTAAGGCTGAACCCCCTGCCAATGCTGATTTGCCCGTTGAAAGAGCAAATACACAGATAGATATTGCTCCGACTGTGAACCGGTACGATAGCTTGTTGGCGCAGAAAAACAACCTGGAAGAAAAGATTGCAGCATGGTTTGAAAGTGGCGACACGGAGTCGCCGGAGGCACAGCAGGAGTATATGCGCCTAAACGATGCGTGGAAAGACGTGGATACACAGATCAGGGCGTGGGAAGCAAAGGCAAGCGATGTGGAGCTAACCAAGACTGCGGTAACAAATATCTCCAGGTCTGTAAGACAGCTGCTGGGGCTTTCCAACAATCAGATGGCAGATGCACGAAGCCTGGTCGAAAAATACAGCAACAGAAGCGTACCAACTCGGGAAGAGCTTTACAGCGAAGTGAAAAACCTATTCGGAGAATATACCGAAAAGGTAACGGACGACGGCCTGAAACAGGCACAAAAGGATCTTCGTACTTATGGTATCAGCGTTTCAGAGGACATTAAGAGCCAGATCGCAGACTATAACGACCTGAGAAAGCGTAACTTCGGCAAGATCCGCTTTTCAAAAGACGGTGTTGCGGTGGATGTGGCTTATCAGGAACTGCAAGAGATTGCACCAGGTTATTTCCCGAGTGACATCGTGAACCCTGCCGATCAGCTTATGCGGATTATCGATGTAGCGAATATGCAATCCGAAACCGTAAATCGGCACGAAGTTGATGCCGAAACACTGGGACAGGCAACTGATACGATTATCGATGGAGTAAATGAGTACAAACACAAAAAACTACAGCGCATGGTTTACAAACAAAATTATGCGCCGATCGATACTGATGCAGTACGGCAAAACCGCCAATCCTCTGCCGGTGTTCCTTTTGACGAGCTTGCACCGCCGATTGATACAACAAGCGGACAGCAGACGTTTACACAGGAGGCAGCAGCGGAAGCGGATGCGGAAGCAAATAGGTTGATAACAAGAGCAGAGGTGCACGAAAGAAAAATCAACGAGGTCAAGGCTGTGTATGAAAGTGCAGGCTTCGATTTTGACGAAGTTCTGAAGAATTCGAAAGATCTATCCACATTCGCTACCGTTGATAACACGCCTCAGCGAGTGCTGGAGAAAGCGCTGGGCTGGAAAGAGGGCAAAATCCTTTCTGATCTAACAGTTGACCAGGTGGCACGGAACGAGGCAGCGGCCATTCAGTGGATCAATTCGTTTACTGGGGAAAATGGTGTTTTGCGCCAGATATCCCAAAAGTACAATATCAAACCTGGCAGTAAGAAAAGCGCTGCTGCGCAGATGTACGCCGAGGGCTTCTATGTAAACGAAAAAAATGAAATCGTGAAATACGGCGATGCGGAACTTTCAAAGGACTTTCCGAATGCACAAGACCAGAAAGACATTAAAGGTCTTTCGTCTGATCCGCAAATTCGGAAGATCTATGATGAGACGCTAAATTTGATCAATGAGGCCAGAGTCCGCAACGGCTATGCTCCAATCCCAAGACTGGACAATTATTTCCTACACTTTAGAGCAATGCAGGATACGTTCTCTACATTGGGATTGCCGTTTAATCCGAACGATATTCGAGCAAAGGATCTTCCGACAGATCTGAACGGCGTAACGGCGGATCTAAAGCCAGGACAGCCATATTTTGCAAGCGCACAGCATAGGCGAGGGAAGCGAACATCGTTTGATTTGCTGGGCGGCTTGGAAATGTATCTGAACAGCGCAAAAAGCCAGATCTACCACATCGATGATATCCAGATGCTACGAGCCTTGCGAAATTACATTGCCGACAATTATGGTCAGGCAAAAGGGCTTGAAAGCATTGACACCATGAGCGAAGAAGCGGCGCAGGAGCGAATTAAAGAAGTCTACAATTCGCACTTGTCAACTCTTGCAAAGTTCCTGAATGAAGAAGCCAATGTGCTGGCCGGAAAAACATCTCTGGTGGACAGAGGTTTGGAGGGCATTCTGGGACGGCGTGGTATCCAGACGTTGGAAACGATAAACAGACAAGTCGGCGCTAACATGGTTGGGTTTAATATTTCGTCTTCACTTACAAACTTCCTATCTGTGGCTCAGGCAACGGCAAAGACCAATAAATATGATATGCTAAAGGCGTTCACGCAAACCGTTTCTAACAGACTGACGGGAACAAAAGATGCGTTCATAGAGAACAACCCCACTGTATTGCGCAGACGGGGAGCAGAGCGGTTCTACCGGACACCCTGGCAGAAAGTTAGTGACATCGGGTACAAGCTTGCAGGTGCGGTTGACGATGTGGCGACAGAAATGATTGTCCGTGGTAAATACAACGAGCTGACAAGAAAGGGCATGGATAGCCAAACAGCCATCACAGAAACGGACAAATGGGTGTCTCGGCTTATGGGAGATCGGTCTTTGGGTCAGCAACCACAGATCTACAACTCGAAAATGCTTGGTATCTGCACAAAGTACCAGCTGGAAGTCAGAAATCAGCTGGATGCCATGTTCTACGATACTATTCAGGAGTCGAAAACTTCGGCGGAAAATATCAGTAACGAGATGAAGCGGAACGCAACAACGGCAGCAAAGGCGACGGCCACAATCTTCCAGCTGGCTGCTTTGCAGCATTTGTTTGGTGTTGCGTTTGAAGCCGTAGCCGGTTACAATCCGGCGTTCGATATTATATCTGTCATGATGACCGCATTCGGGTTTGACGATGATGAAGATAGCGAGGATACCGCCCTGGATAACGTTGAACAAGCTTTCCTCGAGCTACTGGACGATATGCCATACACAAGCACGTTGACCGGCGGCAGAGTGCCTATTGCATCTGCGTTGCCGATTGAGGAACTTGTGACGGGAAAAGACAGCTACGGGAATGAAAAGTCTAGATTGGAAACGGTAGCGGAGGCTCTCCCTTACTATTTGTTGCCTGGCGGCTATGGCCAGTTCAAAAAGACAATAAAGGGACTTTCAATGTTTGACGATGATCTTCCTGTTACGGGTTCTTACACAGACAGCGGAAATCTTCGGTTCCCTGTGGAGGACACAGTGGGCAACCGTGTACAGGCCGCACTGTTTGGCCAGTACGCAAACAAAAACGGAAGAGATTACTTTGATAATGACTGGTCAACGCTGAAAGAAAATCAAATCAGTGAGTATGCTGAACTGGGCGTTTCTGTAAAGGAATACCGGCAGATACGTAGCGAAATGTCCAAAATCGAGGGCGACAAGGATGCGGACGGAAACACCATTTCCGGCAGCAAGAAGAAAAATATCGTGCAGTACATCGACGGCCTTGACCTGACGGCGGCACAGAAAGTGATCTTGTATAACGGACAGTATGAAAGTGAAGAAGATCGGGCACTGGAACGGCTGACTGCCAGCTTCGATGATGGTGACTATTGGGCATGGCTGAGAGGCCTGAGCGCCATTGAGTCAGACAAGGATGCCAACGGCAAGACTATCAGCGGCAGCCGAAAGAGGAAAGTGGTCGAACTGCTGAATAGCCTTGAATATCTGGATTATGGACAGAAAATTATCCTGTTCCGCTCCGAGTTCCAGAGCGACGATACGTACTGCGCAGAAATTGCCGAGTATATCAACAATTTGGACGGACTGGATTATACAGGCCGAGTGGAAATTTTGAAAGCTCTTGGTTTCCGAATTTCCGACGACGGCACGGCGGTTTATTGGTAGGGGATCGGAAACGGTCCCCTTTTCCATTGAGAGGAGGCAGAAATGGCAGCTACGAACAAACAGGACAGGCAGGGTGCACGTACTGTTAGCGAAGTCGAAAGAAACTACGGCAAACGTTTCGCTACGCTTCTGGGGCTGATTGAAGACGGGAGAGATCATGTTGACAGCGTGGAGTCTGGTTTAAAAGATGAAATACTACGCACAAACACGAAATTGTCAAGGACTTCGGAAAAGGTAGAAATAGAGGCCGAGAGAATAACCGGTATCGGCGAAGAGGTTTCGCAACTAAAGATATCAGCAGATAGCATTGAAAGCAGGGTTGGCGCAACAGAGAGCGCAACAGCCCAGAATAAACAGGAATTTGAATATTACAAGGCCGCTGTATTGGATACCCTGGACGGTATTCAGAACCAGATAGACGGTGTAATTGAAACGTGGTTCTATGATTATGAGCCGACTACAGAAAACTACCCTGCTTTGGAGTGGACGGAAGATGCGGACAAAGAAAAGCACTTGGGCGATTTGTTCTATATTGTTGACAACGATGAGCAGGGCGGCTGGGTGTACCGTTGGGCAAAAATTGACGGTACGTACAAATGGATTAAAGTTGAAGATACCGAGGTTGCAAAAGCGCTGGCCACTGCTGAAAATGCAAAAGATATTGCTGATGGTAAGCGCCGTGTTTTTGTAGCACAGCCTAATCCGCCCTATGACGTAGGCGACCTATGGAGTAATGGTGAAGACCTATACATTTGCATCACAAGCAGAGAAAATGGCGAATTTACGGCATCGGAGTGGGCGCTTGCTACGGCTTACCAGACGAAAGCGCAAACGGAGACCCAGATCAAACAGAGCGCCAATAACGTCCTAATAGAGGCAAAAGACTATACAAACAAAACGGCCGCTTCTCTGACAGTTTCCATCGACGAAATTAGCGGCAAAGTAAAGGACAATGAGGGCAATATTTACGACCTGAGCGTTAAAGCCACTGAGCAGCAAACGCTCATCG
>CAZVMK010000014.1:0-25930 GCA_964628315.1 uncultured Oscillospiraceae bacterium | reverse complement strand
GAGGCATGGCCTCCACCCTACGGGGCGATGCGCAAATGGAATATCAGGGATTTTCGACGGTAACTTCCACCGTATGGTACTGCCCTACACGCAGGACGCTCAGCTGCAGCACATCTCCGGTCGATGCGGCATTGACCACACTGCAAAGGTCCGACAGTTCACTCAGGCTCCGGCCATTGACGGCGACCAGGATATCGCCCTGGCGCAGGGCGCTGCCGGAAGCCACGGAGATCACCTCCAGGCCCGAAGTCAGGTCCCAATACTGGCGGCTCAGGGTATTGATCTCCTGCACCCGAATGCCCAGCCGCAGCTGTAGCACTTCCTCCTCCGGCAGAGGTTCCTCCTGGGGCGTATCGCTGTGGAGAAAATCGTCCAACACCACCATGGTCTCATCTCCGGTGGCCACGTCCAGTTCCAGCGCCGCATTTTCCTGCAACGCCAGTTCCCGCAACAGTCGAACATTCATCACGCCCAGTGCGCTGGCCATGCCGCCCAGAAAGATCACCGCCATCAGCAGCACCGTCACAGCCGCGCTTGGACCGCTGGGGGGGCTGGATGGGCCGGTCTGGTAAGTACCGGAATCCCAACTTTCGCAATATTCACTTGACTCGGATTTTCTGGAACGCATAACAAACCTCAACAGGAAAAATCTTCAAATATTTTCAGCTCATCAGCGGCAGGGTAAAGGTGAATTCCGTAAATCCATCCTGGCTGGTGGCCGTAATATCCTCACCGTGGAGCCCCACGATGGTTTTGACGATATAAAGACCCAGTCCCCAACCGTCGCGGTTCTCCGCACGGCTCTTATCCATCTTGTGGAATCGATCGAACAGCAGCGGCAATTCTTCCGGTGGGATGGTCTGACCGTCATTGCCCACGGAAACATAGATCTTATTCTCGCTCTCCCGAATTTTCAGGGACAATCTGCCCTCTGTGGGGCAGAATTTCACCGCATTATCCAGCAGGTTATAGATGACCTGAGAAATATAGTCCTGCTGTGCCACGGTGTAAATGGGACATTCGGGCATATCCACATCCACCTGCAGGCACTTGTCGGTGATTTTCTTTTCAAAGGTAATGAGCATCTTGCCGGCGCATTCTTCCACATCGAAGCGGGTCAGCTGTTCCGCCGGAATGCCGCCCTCGCTTTGCAACTGGGACACATCCAGCATGGAGCGGACCAGCCGTGCCAGCCGTTTGGTCTCCGCCGACACGATCTGCATATAATACTGAGCTTTCTCCGGTGGGATGGTACCGTCAAGAATGCCGTCCACATAACCGCCGATGGTGGTCATGGGGGTTTTCAGTTCATGGGAAACATTTGCCACGAATTCCTGACGGCTGTACTCGCTTTTTTGCAGAGAAGATGCCATATTATTAAAGGCAATGGCCAGCTCTTCCACCTCTTTCGGTTCGTTGCCCGTAATGTGGACTCTGGCCTCCAGATCGCCATGGCCGAAGGCTCTGGCCTTTTGGGCCATGTTCTCCAGGAAGTGATTTTGCCGTTTTGCGAAGAACGCCACCGACAAAACGGAGATCGCCATGACCAGGATGGCGCCCCAGATGAACATATTGGAAACACGGGTCAGCACCCGTTCCGTTTCGGCCGTGGGCACGGAAGAAAGGACATAGCCCACCACCTGGTCGTTGCTCAGCTTCACCGGTCTGGCGGAAATAAACTGCTTTTCCGTGTAAATGCCCCGCATATTGCCCACATAATGTACACATCCGGCGGTGGCGATCTCATCGAGATATTTCTGGGGGATGAACAGCATATCCTCCTGGACGGCGGTGGAACGGCTCATATCTTCACCATCCGAATTGGCCACGAACAGCAGCACCTGCCCTTTGGCATTACAGATGATGGCATCGGTTTCCGACACCCGTGCGGCCAAATGAAGATTGATGATAAACTGGCCGGTCTCCATTTTGCCCTCGTAGGCATAATAGGCCGCCGCCAATTTGGACATGGTCTGGGAATGGTCGTCCAGCCGATCATAGGCGCTGTCGGTCAGAGAGCCTCTGACCACCACCTGCAATCCCAGCCCCAAAATCAGCAATGCCACCAGAAAAATGATCGTTGTCGTTACAAGGGAACGACCCTGCGTGGTCTTCATATAAGACCCCCTTTGCAAAATCCGTTTTTACAGGATTTCGAACTTATAGCCCACGCCCCAGACGGTTTTCAGGCTCCATTTATCGCTGGCGCCCTCCAGCTTCTCACGAAGCCGCTTCACGTGGACATCCACCGTTCGGCTGTCGCCGAAATAATCGAACCCCCAGACCTCGTCCAGCAACTGATTTCGGGTGTAGACCCGATTGGGAGAGGATGCCAGATAAAACAGCAGTTCCATCTCTTTGGGCGGTGTGTCCACCTTTTTCCCGTTGACCAGCAGTTCGAACGCATCCATGTCGATGACCAGGCCGTCAAAGCTCAGCCGCCTGGCTTTCTTTTCCACGGTCGCGCCGGTAGCGCGGCGCAGCACGGCCTCGATTCGGGCCAACACTTCCCGCATCTCAAAGGGCTTGGTGATATAATCATCTGCACCGGCTTTCAGGCCGGATACTTTGTCATTGGTCTCTCCTTTGGCGGTGAGCATGATGATGGGCGTCTGGCTTTCGGCGCGGATGGCCTTACAGACCGCCCAGCCATCCATGACCGGCATCATCACATCCAGCAGCACCAGATCGGGAGAAACGGCATGGTACTTGGCCAGACCTGCGCCGCCGTCGTGAGCGACAGTCACATGGTAGCCCTCTTTTTCCAGATACATTTGCAGCAGTTCTGCAATATTGTGGTCGTCTTCCACGACCAGTACGGAGATCGCCATATAATTTCCTCCTGTCCATGATTATGGTTTTCTACTATTATAGCCTTTTTTACGATTTTGGGGTGAACATTTTGTAAAGAGTTGCCGTCGGCGCTTCAGCGAAGCATTTTGCCCTGCCGCCACCCCCATTTTCTCCTTGCATTTACCCCCACGAGAGAGTATGATATAGGAAAGATTTTCCGCAAAAGGAGCATGAAAATGATCGAATACTTAAAAGCCGTCCTTTTCGGCATCGTGGAGGGCATCACCGAATGGTTGCCCATTTCCTCCACCGGTCATCTTATTTTACTGGAAGAATTCATAAAACTCAAGGTTTCGGATGCATTTTATGAAATGTTTCAGGTCGTCATCCAGTTGGGTGCCATTTTGGCGGTGCTGGTGCTGTTTTTCCATAAGCTGAACCCCTTCTCCGGTCAAAAATCCCCCGCAGAGAAAAAAGACACCTGGTCTTTGTGGTTCAAAGTGGTGGTGGCCGTGCTGCCATCGGCGGTGCTGGGACTGCTGTTTGACGATTTTCTGGAAGAACACCTTTACAATTACGCCGTGGTGGCGATCATGCTCATTGTGTACGGCATCGCCTTTCTTGTGGCCGAGAAGCGCAACCAAAGCCGTCGTTTCTCCATTGAGGCCGTGCAGGCCATCGACTACAAAACCGCCCTTTTTATCGGCTGTTTTCAATGCCTGAGCCTGATCCCAGGCACCTCCCGTTCCGGTGCCACCATTTTGGGTGCCCTGTTGCTGGGTGTCAGCCGACCTGCCGGTGCGGAGTTTTCTTTCTTCCTGGCCATCCCCACCATGCTGGGTGCCAGCGGTCTGAAAGTGCTCAAATACCTGCTGGAGGGCAATTTCCCCACGGAAAACGAGATCTGGGTTCTGGTCATCGGATGTGTGGTCAGCTTCGCAGTCAGTCTGCTGGTCATTCGGGCGCTGATGGAATATGTCCGCAAGCACAGTTTCTCCTGCTTCGGCATTTACCGCATCATTCTGGGCACTGCCGTACTGGCCTATTTTTTGCTGCGGTGACAGCCGTCTCTCTGCCCTTTCAGGATACGCAACGGCACACAAACTCCCCGCAGGGCTTTTGCCCTGTGGGGAATATTCGTTTGAAAGGGTTTATTTTTGTGTAAAATGATAAATAAGTCCTCAAAAAGCCTTGAATTCCTCTTGCAATTTGTGCGTTTTTGCTTTATAATAAGGGAAAATTAGGATGGGGTGTATATTTTGGGCGAAGTGATCGCGCTGGTCTCCGGCAAAGGAGGCACAGGCAAATCCGCACTGTGCGCCGCACTGGCCACATCTCTGGCTTTCGGCAACCGCCGTGTGCTGTGTATCGACATGGATGTGGGACTGCGAAATCTGGATATTTTTCTGGGATTGGGGCAGACCGACGTTCTGTCTTTCCTGGACATCTGTCAGGGCCATTATCCGCTGGATGCCGCCCTGATCCACCCCCAGTCTCCCAATCTTTCTTTCCTGACCGCACCGGCCAACGGCTCCGCAGCGGACATTCCCGCAGAGAAGTTTCGCCGAATGCTGGAGCAGGCACGCCGTCAATTCGACTTTATTTTTCTGGACGGCCCCTCCGGTGTCGGCGACGGCATGGCCCTGGCCGCCCAAACGGCAGACCGCTGTATCCTCACCACGTTGCCGGATCCTGCATCCATCCGCAACGGAGAGCGGGCCGGTCAGGAACTGGAAAAACTGGGGTGCAAAAATGTGCGGCTGGTCATCAATCAGCTTTCCCCCGAGGGGCTGAAAGCCCTGAATATGACCATTGACGACGTGATGGATGCGGTAGGGCTTCCCCTGCTGGGATTTGTCCCTTTCGACCCCGACATCGGCGTTGCCGCCGCAAAGGGAAAACCCTTTCTCAAATACAGCCGCAAGGGCGCAGCTGCCGCCTGTCAGCGGATCGCAAAAAGAATTCAGGGACTGCCGGCACCTGTGGCCGTCCGCTAAATCGAAAAGGAGTATCGGTTTATGAATATTGCATTTCTTGCTCACGACAAAAAGAAAGAACTGATGGTTCAGTTCTGCACCGCATATAAGAGCGTACTGGTGAAGCACAGCCTCTATGCCACCGCCACCACCGGCCGTCTCATTGCCGACAATACCGGCCTGCCGATCACCCTGCTCCTGTCCCATAAGCAGGGCGGCCATCAGCAGATCAACGCCCGTATCGCCTATAACGAGATCGACCTGGTGCTGATGTTCACCGATCCCAACACCACCGATGCCTGGGACGACAGCCAGATGGTAGAAACCATCCGTGCCTGCGACAAACATAATGTCCCCGTGGCCACCAATCTGGCTTCGGCGGAAATGCTCATCATGGGCTTGCAGCGCGGCGATCTGGATTGGCGTGAAATGCTCCACACCAAGACCAAATATTAAGGGCTTTCCGATCGATCACCTGTAATTTATCATCATTTTCCGGAGGAATACAATGGCTACAATCAAACCTCGGACACTGTCCGGTTTTATGGAACTGCTCCCCGCCCAGCAGGTAAAATTCGAAAAAATGGCGGAGATCCTCAGAAACACCTACGCTTCTTACGGCTTCGCTCCGCTGGACACCCCCATCATTGAGGATGCCCAGATCCTGCTGGCCAAGGGCGGCGGTGAGACCGAAAAGCAGATCTACCGCTTCAGCAAGGGCGACAGCGATCTGGCCATGCGCTTTGACCTGACCGTGCCCCTTGCAAAGTACGTGGCTCTGCACTACAACGACCTGGCTTTCCCCTTCCGCCGGTTCCAAATCGGCAAGGTCTACCGTGGTGAGCGGGCACAGCGTGGCCGTTTCCGTGAATTTTACCAGGCGGATATCGACATCATCGGCGATGGCAAACTGGATATCCTCAACGAAGCCGAAATCCCTGCCATCATCTATAAAGTTTTCCGTGGTTTCGGTCTGAAACGCTTTCAGATCCGCGTGAACAACCGCAAGATCCTCAACGGATTTTATGCCATAATGGAACTGAGCGAAGTTTCCGGCGACATCATGCGCACCGTGGACAAACTGGATAAGATCGGCGCGGAAAAGGTCCGTGCCCTGCTGATCGATGAATGCGGTATTTCCGCCGAAAAAGCCGACGAAATCCTGAAATTCATCGCCATCACCGGTACCAATTCCCAGGTCCTGTCCGCACTGCAGTCCTATACCGGCCGCAACGAACTTTTTGACACCGGTCTGGCAGAACTGCAAGCTGTGACGGAAAATCTGGGTGCATTCGGTGTGCCCGAGGAAAATTTTGCCGTGGATCTGACCATCGCCCGTGGCCTGGACTACTACACCGGCACGGTCTACGAGACCACACTGCTGGATCATCCCGAAATCGGTTCCGTCTGTTCCGGCGGCCGCTATGACAATCTGGCCGGCTACTATATCGACAAGCCCCTGCCAGGCGTGGGCATTTCCATCGGCCTGACCCGCCTGTTCTATGTGCTCGATGAGCAGGGCCTGCTAAATCCCGAGCTGCCCAGCGCCCCTGCGGACGTGATGGTGCTGCCCATGACGGAAAACATTTCCGCCGCCATTTCTCTGGCCGAGGCCCTGAGAAGTTCCGGTTTGCGTGTGCAGCTTTACGGCGAGCAGAAAAAGTTCAAGCAAAAGATGACCTATGCCGACAAGTTGGGGGTCCCCTTTGCAGTATTGCTGGGTGAAGACGAGATTGCCGAGGGTCTTTGCTCCGTAAAGAATATGAGATCCGGCCAGCAGGTGAAATTGGCACCTCAGGCCGCCGCCGAACACATCCGCAGCGAACTGCAAAACGCCAACGGCCCCATCATTCTGGAAAAGTAATTCTAACCGTAATTTGATCGGAGGTATCGCGATGAAACGACAGGATTGTATCAGCTGGGACGAGTATTTTATGGGCATCGCCATGCTCGCCGCCAAACGCAGCAAAGACCCCAGCACGCAGGTAGGTGCCTGTATCGTTTCCCAGGACAATATCATCATTTCCACCGGCTACAACGGTATGCCGAAAGGCTGTTCCGATGATGAATTTCCCTGGACACGGGAGGGAGACGAAACCAAATATCCCTTTGTCGTCCATGCCGAGCTCAATGCCATTTTGAACGCCAACGGCCGTGACCTGCGAGGCAGTCGGATCTATGTAGCGCTGTTCCCCTGCAACGAATGTGCCAAGGCCATCATTCAGTGCGGCATTAAGGAAGTGGTCTATTTGTCCGATAAGTACGATAACACCATGACGAACCTGGCCTCTAAACGGATGCTGGGCGCCGCAGGTGTCAACTACATCCGAATGCAGACCAAACTGGAGGAGCTGACCCTCAGCTTCATCCCCGAAGAACGAAAAAATAAGATTCCATAATAAATGCTTTGGTAAAAAGCCGATTTATTATATAAAAATCCTGTTTCGCCAGGCAAAATCAGGAATTTTTTGACAGACCGGAACACCGCCCACTCCGAAGAGTGGGCGGTGTTGTTTATAATCCGCTTTTGATGACCATTTTTCCCAAAGACATGACAATTTTCCACATCAACTTCGTATTCCGGTATTCATCACGGCGCTGCTTATACAGCACCCGATATTCCTCATACTGCTCCACGTCCTTAATTCTGCCATGTCCTTGGCGCTTGATATCTTTCAGGTGTGCCTTGTAGACCTTTTCTGTCACCTTGAAGATCAGTTTTGTCTGCTTATAGATCTCGCTATCCATTTCCTGGAAGCCCTTGGTAATACAGGCCACGATGGCCATCTGCAAATGGACATCCTGCCGTGCCTGCTCATAATCGCCGATGAAATCCAGAACATCCCGCCGCAGGTATCTCCACTGCCCCACATCGCAGCCAAGGAGGCTCTTTGATACGCGGGATAGCAGTTCGGCGCGTTTCATTTCGAAGGCAGACATTCCCTCCGCAGAAATATCCACATATTCATCATGTCCACACCCTTTGCAATGGTAGAGCATTTTTCCGCCGGCAGATCCGGTCTGAACCATCAAAAATCCGCAATTCGGACATTTTTTCTCTGCATTCATGATTTTTCTACCTCTTTTCTCAGTTCAGAATACCATAGTACATACCCTTGTTATCTCCGGTTGCAACGATATCATCCACCGAGCTGTTGGTGCGCCAGGCCACATCCTCTGTTACCACATAGCCTCCGCCGCTGCCCAGAATACCGCCGACACAGTCCTCACCGGAAACGGTGGAAGCATTGGTGCAATCTACGATACTCAATGTTGCAATGTACCAATCATAATAATGTTGCTCGCCTGCTCCATAGCCCAGAATGCCACCCACATGATTTTTGCCGGAAACACCGCCGTCATTGGTGCAATTCTGAACCACTACCGTCAACGTAGTATCTTCATCTCCATTGACTGCAAAGTAGCCGTAAATGCCGCCCACATAGTTATTGCCGGTGATGACACCATGGTTTTTGTTGCCGCTGAAGATTCGATTGTCATCCGTGCGTTTGGCATTCACATAGCCGGCAATACCGGCCACATAATTGCCCCCCTCTGCCACATCGATGTCGGCGTAATTCTCGCAGTTTTTGGCGCTGGTGGCGTAGCCTGCAATACCGCCGATATAAGACAGGGGCGTGGTGCCGTCCGTCAGGTGGTAGCCGGTGCTAAGAATGGTGCCGCTATTGGTGCAGCTTTCCAAATCTCCGCACCATCCGGCGATACCGCCCAGATAGGCTTTGCCTTCAACGGTATTGCTGTTGCTCAGGTTACGCATGGTGGTTCCCTTGGCGTAGCCGGCATAGCCGCCTACGTACAGGTTACCGCTGACATCGCCGGTATTGGAACCCAGGGACAGCTCTGCCACATATTCGGGAGCTGAGCCGATAATGCCGCCCACATAGTCATTGCCGGAAACCATGCCGCTATTTGTGCAGGCCGTGATTTTCAGTGTTGCTGTATGGCTACCATAATAATAAATATAATGGTGCTCGCCTGCTCCGTAGCCAATAACACCGCCCACATAATCCTCACCGGAAACGGAGCCGTCGTTGCTGTTGCTATTGACCGTGACCGTCAGGTTTGTATCTTCAGTGTTATCCACCGTAAAATAGCCAAAGACACCGCCGACATAGAAATCGCCCGACACGTTACCATGGTTCTTATTCCCGTAGAAAAGGGTGGTGTCTTCGGATCTTGTGCCACAGAGATAGCCTACAATGCCACCGACATAGTTGCCGCAGTTCCGGCCGATGATATCCACATTGTTCTCACAGTTCTGCGCGCCGGCGGCGTATCCGGCGATGCCGCCCATGTAGGACAGGGCGTTGTTTTCCGTATCCAGATGGTAACCCATATTGGAAACACTTCCGCTATTGCTGCAGTTATACAGCTGACCGCAGTAACCGGCAATGCCGCCGATCCATGCCTTACCTGTGATCGCGCTGCTGTTTTTCAAGTTGCGCATATCCGCACCGCTGGCATATCCCACATATCCGCCTACATACAAATTTCCGGTCACGCTCTGGGTGTTTTGACAAAATGCCACTTCTTTCAAATAGTTACCACCATTGCCCACAATGCCGCCCACTTTATCCATACCGGAAACCTCTCCGGTATTGGTGCAATCGTTAAACTTCACCCAGGCAGTGCCATTGCTTTTCTCACCGGAGGCATAACCTGCAATGCCGCCTACATTGTCGCCGGAGGCACTGACCATACCTGCGTTATTGTTTCGCACAAGCAGGATCTCCGCATCCGATCTTTCCACATAGACATCCACATAGCCAAACACACCGCCTACATTGGACGTACCGGCAATATCGCCGGTGTTGGCGTTATCTCTAACAGGAATATCTGTGGAGCGCTTGGCCGTCAGGCGACCGGCAATACCGCCGACATTTTCCTTGCCCCAAATGACCACGGAAGAATTACAATCGGTGATCTCGGCATTTTCCGCCCAGCCCACAACGCCGCCCACATAGGAGCTATCCTGGGCAATGATGCTACCGGAAACGGTAACGTTGTGAATAGCGCCGGTGCTCTTGCCGCAGAGCAGGCCGATATAGGAAGCCTCGCCGCTGGCGTTGATGGTACCCTGAATGGTCAAATCTTCCACCGTGCCGGTCAATGTGGCGAACAGGCCCCTGTTCTCCTGCAAGCTTGTTGCATTTACCTGCAGTCCCGTAATGCTGTGGCCGAATCCTCGCAGTGTTCCGGTGAAATTCTCAATAGGGGTCCAGCTTCCATAGGCGGACAGGTCAAGATCCGCTGCCAGATTGTAGTTTTCACCGGAATTGGACAGAGCTTTCAGTTCTTCTACCGTGGTAATGTAATTTCCGTCATATATGGCTTCCAGCTGCAACACTTCACTCTGAATGACAACGCCGTTGTAGCTGTATCTCGCCTGAACAGAAACGCTTCCCTCCTCTGCCACGGTCAGCACACCATCGGTAATGGTCGCATCGCCGGACAGGACGAAATATGTAACGTTCTTGCGGTTAAAATCATTCATATCCAGCGAATTGGCGATCAACTCGATGGATCTTCCCACATAAACAGTCGCCTCATCAATGGAAATGGTGAACGTACGGGGCAGAACATTCAATGTTGTATCTGCCGACATTTCCGTCTGGCTGTTTTTCAGGTTCAGCCTAAGGGTGATCTTGCCCTCCTGCTGAGGCACGAGGTAGAATCGGGAACCATCCTGTTCAATGGTTCCGTTGCCGCTGAGGACCTGATAGGTAATGCTGTCCCATGTGGTGTTCTGCATGGACGAAGGCATAATGGTATAGCTCAGGCGCAGACGATCTCCCACCTTTGCTCCGTTTTCGGAAACTTCCACATTCACCGTCGCCTCAGGCCCATGGACTGTAAACGTATGGTTTTTAGAAGTAAACTCTTTTCCGTTTTGTGTGCCGTAAGCCTGGACCGTGACCGTGCCCTCTTTGTTCACTTTCAGACGGCGGCCGTTCAGTTCCGCATCGGCATTGTTTTCGATAATGCGGTAGTTCAGGTTATCCTGATTGATCGACAAATTCGGGTTGTTGCAACCGATCTCCAAATAGAACTCGCTACCTGCATAGAGCTTGTTTTCTTCATCGAGAATGTAAATCTCCACGCCGGCAAACGGATCGGTTTCCGTTGCATCCGTCTCACCGAAGCAGCCGCCCATCATCAGCAGCGCTACGATCATCAGAAGCCCTGCCAGCAGGTTTCTCATCTTTTTACGCATTCGCTTAACTCCTTTCGAGGAATTATTTATCTTTCTGCCATCAATGTATCGATCGTGGCGCGCATCTGGCGGATCAGGCTGATGGCCTCCGCTTCATTCCAGCCAGGCTGGGACAGAAGCGCATACAGTGCCTTGTACTGATTTCCGATTTCCTTTTCCATCTTTTTCGCATCCCGATCGGCGGTGGCCACAGTATACTGGAACTCATCCTGTAACTGTCGCAGTGCGTCAGTTACTTTTTCATTGTCCTCGGCGAAAACCATCAGTGCGTTGACTTTGATGGCATAGTCTTTCAGGAATTCATTATCCCGTGTGACATTTTTCACATATTTTTTCTTACTGCTAAACAGTCCCATAAGTTACCTCCAAAATTCGATATAAAATGTTATGTATTTCAGCGGGTGGCTTCTTCCACTTCAATGCCGGACAAAATGGAGCCCATGCTGGATTTCTGCACGATGGTCAGGCCGTACTCGTCAAAGATGTCCTTCATGGTGGGGCACAGTTCCTGGCTGATCTTCAGGATCTCAGAGGGCATCAGGCCCACATAATTATCCAGCGAGCGGCCACTCTGGGTGATGTACTCCTGAATTTTGGCGCCGATGTGGTTGATGAACGCCTCACGCAGGAAATCACGCAGCTTTTCGGTGTCGAACATGGTCGCATTGCCCTGAGACAGACACTTTCTGTAGAATCGGTCCGCTCTGCGGGCGGCATCGTTGGTGTCGATGTTCACATAGAAAACGCCACGGGCGCCCACATAATAGGCTTTGTGGGTCTGGGGGTCTTCCAGCATGAACTTGGAGCTGGTGCCCCAGTTGACTTTCAGGTTGAAGTCCTTGCTCAGATAGACCAGTCTTGCACGGGTGAAGCTCTTCAGCTCGCCCCGAGAGCCTTCCCGTGTGGGGTCGGTGGAGAAGGGATAGATCTTGCCGCCGTTGGGACGGGGCATACCCAGGAACTGGCCGTCACGGTAGAGCAGACAGTAGTTATCGCTGTTTGCCAGGAAGTGGTACTCGGTGGTCACGTCCTCCGAGTCCACCTCCACCACGGTGCAAAATTGGTTTTCCGCCAGCTGTACATTCTCCTGACCGGATTTTTTCTTTTTCTTGAAACCAAACATAATGCTTTTCCTTTCCGCTGCAATCGCAGCAATAAAATTTTAATTTGTTTTACGCGATTTTTCCGTAATAATCGCCCTGGTTATCGCCCTCGGCGGTCAGGGTGCCGGTGAAAGTGTTGGTGTTCCACACCACCTCGTCGGTAATCATGTACTTCTCGCCATTGCCCAAAATACCGCCAACGTAGTCGTTGCCGTTAACTGTTGCCGCATTTTCACAACTTGTCACTTTAACCCATGCCCAATGTTCTTTATAGGCGTAATTATACCCCGTACTGTGAAATTCACCCTTTGCACAGCCAATAATGCCGCCAACATAGTTTTCGCCGGTAATCTCACCATCGTTACTATTGTCTGTTATCGTGATTGTCACACTGTTATTATTGCCCTGCGACACAAAGGCACCGAAAACGCCGCCCACATAGCTACCACTGGAAGTAATGGCGCCATGGTTCTTATTCTTGGCGAACAAGGTCGCATCGTCGGAACGGGTGGCACTTATATAGCCGACGACACCGGCCACATAATTGCCTGCGCTGTTCAAAGTAATGTCGGAATTGTTGACACAATTATGGGCACTGGTGGCAAATCCGGCAATGCCGCCTACGTAAGAAACCTTTGTATTATCGCTCTGAACGTGCACGCCGGTGATGGTCAACGTGCCATCATTGGTGCAATTGCCGATCTTTCCGGTATAGCCGGCAATGCCGCCTACCCAGGCCTTACCGGTGATGATCTGGCTGTTGGTCAGGTTGCTCATGGTGGTGCCGGTGGAATATCCTGCGTAGCCGCCCACATACAGATTGCCCGTGATGGCACCGCTGTTGGTGCAGAAAGAGATCTCCGACACACCGGACTCTCCGTAGCCGATCACGCCGCCCACATAGTCTTCGCCGGAAATATCCGCCGTGTTGGTGCAGCTGGTGATGGTCATGCCGTCCTTTCCGTGGCCGATCAATCCGCCCACCTTGGAGCCGGAGCCTGTGACTTCTCCCTCGTTTTTGTGGTTATACACAAGGATGGTGCCGCCGCCGGCATAGCCGAAGATGCCACCCACATCATTCTCGCCGATGATAGAGCCCTCGTTGCTGTTATTTTCAATTTTGCCATCGGTAGAACGGCCGGTATTGATTCCGCCGGCAATGCCGCCCACGGTATATCTGCCCCAAACGGTAGCCTCGTTGGTACAGCCGGTAATATAGGCATTATCCGACCAGCCGGCGATACCACCCACGTATGTGCTGTATTGGGCGGTAACGGTGCCGGAAACCGTCACATCTTTGATCGTGCCCGTATTCTTGCCGCAGAGCAGGCCGATGAACTCCACTTCGCCGCTGGCGGTGATAGTACCGTCAATGTTCAAATTCTCCACCGTGCCGCTCAGGGTGGCAAACAGGCCCTTTTCGCTTTCCAGGTTGGACGCAGTGATATTCAGGCCGGAAATGGTATAGCCATGGCCACGGAGCGTGCCGCGGAAGTTTGTGATCGGTTCCCAGTTTTCATAGCCGGACAGATCCAAGTCTGCGCCCAAATTGTATGTCTCGGTGGAATCCGTCAAGTTGCGGAGCTGCTCTACGCTTACAATGTAATTGCCATCGTAAGAAGCGTACAGTGTCAGGATATTACTTTTGACCTGAGCCCCGTTATACAGATAAGTCGCCTGAACTTTCACATCTCCTGGCTTGTTTACGACCAGCTCATTGCCGCTGACCGTGGCATCGCCCGACAAGACCTGATACTGAATATTTTCTGCGCTGGGATTAAAGCCCTCGATATCATCGGAAGACGCGGACAATTTTACGGTATATCCCACGTATACGCTCGTGCTCTCAACCGTAATATTAACGCTTCTCTCCTTAAATACCACCTTGCCCGTGGCCGACAGGTCCAGATCGCCATTGACGTATCTAAGGGTGTATTCCACCGTTCCGGCTTCTGTTGAGGTGATGTAGTAGCCGTTTTCGTCTTTCCCCACTTTACCGGAACCACCGGTAATTTCACAGGTCAGGTATTGATTGATGTTTTCACTCAAGTATTCAGGATCCAGCACGCAAGACAGCCGCGCCGCATCGCCCACTTTTGCGGTGATTTTGGGGTTTTCATTGTGCAGCTCGAACGCATTGAATGCGATTGTATACGTATCAGTATATGTCCTGCCTTCCATGGTGTAAGTTGCCTTCACCGTGACTGCTCCTGGCTTAGTAGCGGTCAGTGTGCGGCCGCTCAGAGTCGCACCGGCAGTATTTTTTGTCAACTCATACTCCACAGCATCTTGATCAATCGTAAAAAGCTTGTTGCTTCCTTCCACCGACAGCCAAACAGTGTCCCCTTGGTAAACATACGGTCCTCTACCATTCTCTTCGTAATACGAAACATCAATAGTAAACCGATCCAATTCCGCTTCTCGATCTACGAAAGTAATCGTCAGGGAATCATGGTATTCATCAAAGAGTGTCTCATAGCTTGCGCTTACAGTTACCGTGCCCTCGCTGGTCGCTGTCAGATAACACTTGCCTCCTTTTTGGGTCAAGGTGGCAGTGCCGCCGGTATTGTCACTTGTGATCTTTACATCCGCTTTTCTAGTGACATTGTCCCCTGCTTCGTACACGAGCAAGGTAACAGTTTCTCCCACGTTGACGGAGTAATTTCCGTCCTCAGGTTTAATGTAGAACGAATTGCTTGAACATCCTGCGAACAGCAGCACCACCAGGCACAGCAGTCCGATCAAGTACTTTTTGCATTTCATATTTATTCTTCCTTTCTCTCGCTTTTACGCGATTTATCCGTAATAATCGCCCTGGTTATCGCCATCGGCGGTCAGGGTGCCGGCGAAAGTGTTGGTGTTCCACACCACTTCGTCCGTAATCATGTACTTCTCGCCGCAACCCAAAATACCGCCCACATAATCGTTGCCGGTCACATTGGCATCATTGGTGCAGTCCATGATTTTAACATAGGCCGTGTATTCTCTATAGGAAGAAGACCAACGATTCTCGCCATTGTTATGATACTCGCCTCTGGCATGACCGATCAGGCCGCCAACATAGTCCGTACCAACGATGGCTCCGCTGTTTGTATTGTTTTTGATTACGATGGTAACGTCATTGTCATTACCCTGAGATGCAAACTTACCGTAAATACCACCCACATAGGCATTATCCGATGTGATGGCTCCATAGTTCTTATTGTCTGCAAACAGATTTTCATCTCCAGAACGGCTGGCGCTCGCGTAGCCGGCAATACCGCCCACGTAATATCCGGCATCCGTCACCGTGATATCGGAATTATTGGTGCAATTATTTGCGCTGGTAGCAAATCCAGCGATACCGCCCACGTAAGAAAGAGCATTATTGCTGCTGTCTACATAACACTTGACGGTGGAAATATTGCCGCTGTTGACACATTTTTCCAGCTTTCCGGCATAGCCGGCAATGCCGCCCACCCAGGCTTTGCCCGTGATGGTATTGCTGTTGGTCAGGCTCCGCATGGCCGTACCATCGGCTCGGCCGGCGTAACCGCCCACATAGAGGCTACCGGTGATGTCGCCCGTATTCTCACAGAAAGAAATTTCGGACACATATTTCTCTGCCCAGCCTACCATGCCGCCTACATAGCTGTTGCCATTAACCGTTGCCGTATTTTCGCAGCTCGTAATTTTAATGTAGGCCGTGTATTCTCTATAGGAAGAAGACCAACGATTCTCGCCATTGTTATGATACTCGCCTCTGGCATGACCGATCAGGCCGCCAACATAGTCCGTACCAACGATGGCTCCGCTGTTTGTATTGTTTTTGATTACGATGGTAACGTCATTGTCATTACCCTGAGATGCAAACTTACCGTAAATACCACCCACATAGGCATTATCCGATGTGATGGCTCCATAGTTCTTATTGTCTGCAAACAGATTTTCATCTCCAGAACGGCTGGCGCTCGCGTAGCCGGCAATACCGCCCACGTAATATCCGGCATCCGTCACCGTGATATCGGAATTATTGGTGCAATTATTTGCGCTGGTAGCAAATCCAGCGATACCGCCCACGTAAGAAAGAGCATTATTGCTGCTGTCTACATAACACTTGACGGTGGAAATATTGCCGCTGTTGACACATTTTTCCAGCTTTCCGGCATAGCCGGCAATGCCGCCCACCCAGGCTTTGCCCGTGATGGTATTGCTGTTGGTCAGGCTCCGCATGGCCGTACCATCGGCTCGGCCGGCGTAACCGCCCACATAGAGGCTACCGGTGATGTCGCCCGTATTCTCACAGAAAGAAATTTCGGACACATATTTCTCTGCCCAGCCTACCATGCCGCCTACATAGCTGTTGCCATTAACCGTTGCCGTATTTTCGCAGCTCGTAATTTTAATGTAGGCCGTGTATTCTCTATAGGAAGAAGACCAACGATTCTCGCCATTGTTATGATACTCGCCTCTGGCATGACCGATCAGGCCGCCTACCGCATCTTTTGTCGCATTTACAGCGCCTTCATTAGTGCAGTTTTGCACCAGAATGGTCACGCTCATATCTCCGCTTTTGGCTTTTAGAACACCGTATAGGCCGCCAACAGAGCTTTCGCCGGTAATATCGCCGCAATTCTTATTATTCTTGAGCAAAACATCGTTCGAACGGGTGGCATTCATTTCACCGGCCAGACCGCCCACGCGATTTTGTCCCAAAACCGTTGCGCAGTTGGTACAATTCAGAATGTAAGAATTATCCGACCAACCGGCGATGCCGCCCACGTAGGTGCTGTATTGCGCGGTAACGGTGCCGGAAGTCGTTACATTTTTGATAGTGCCCGTATTCTTGCCACAGAGCAGGCCGATGTACTGCACTTCGCCGTTGGCTTTGATTGTACCATCAACGTTCAAATTCTCCACCGTGCCGCTCAGGGTGGCAAACAGGCCCTTTTCGCTTTCCAGGTTGGACGCAGTGATATTCAGGCCGGAAATGGTATGGCCGTTACCATGGAGTGTGCCGCTGAAATTCCGAATCGGCTCCCAATTTTCATATCCGGACAAGTCGATATCCTTGGTCACATAGAACGTCCCGTCGGAATTGTTCAAAAGCTTCAGTTGCCAGGCATTGGCAATGGTGCTTCCATCATAGGATGCCACAATGACCATCACATTGCTCTTCACTACCTCGCCCAAATAAGTGTAGCTGGCCTGAACACGGATATCACCGACATCTTCGGCCACAAGCACACCATCTACAATGGTCGCTTTTCCCTCCAGTACTTCATATTTGACCGCTGTGCTGTCAAAGTCCTCTATATTGGTACTGGAAGCGCTCAGCAGAACTTTTTCATTCAAATAGGTCTGACCTTTGTTAGCAGAAATGCTGAGGGTATTGGGTCTTGCCGTGATCTCGTAGGGCTCACTGTAGTATGCAACACCCCCATCGGTATAAACCGCTCTCACCGCAACACATCCACTTGCACCCAGCGTCAGCATATTTCCGGAGATGGAAGCGTTGCCACTGACCACTTCATAGCGGACCTTGCTTTCGTCGAAATAATCGAAATATTCCCCGATGGCAGACAACTGAATTGTCCGGCCCGCATAGTAACCACTGCCAATTGCACTGTTGATAGCAATTTTCGGCGCTCCGAATCTTACCGTTCCAAATGCCGACTGTTTCATGTCTTTTCCGTTGTCGATATGCAGCGCATATTCAACCACGCCAGTTTCGTTCGACAGAATATAAATTCCGTTTTGATCCTTGCCCACCGTTGCAACACCTTCGGTGATCTCGCAGGATATCCACTCATTGTTTACCTGCGCGGGACTGTAATCAACGTAAAACTTTTTTCCTGTCGCCACGCTGGCATTCGGATATTTGATTTCCAGGGAGATTTTGTTAAAGGTATACGTCTGCTGCGCAGTTAGGGTCCAGTTGTAATCAAGCGTGTAAGTTGCTTTCACCGTAACAGAGCCATAGCCGCTTGAATACAATGTCGTACCGTTCAGTGTTGCACCGGCCGAATTATCCGTTATTTCATAGTGGAGCGCCGCAGGATTGAGGGCGAAGTCCGGAAGACTGGCCGTCACACTCAAATCCAATTCACTGCCCTGCCAGACAGTTTGGCTTTGGGGAGAAAGTGAAATCGTCATTTCATCTCGCGGATCGGAAAAAACGATATACACCCTGCTCCAATACTTGCCATCGGTCTCGACCGTGACCTGACCGCTGCGGGTAGAAGTCACCTCATAGCCATTTTCGGTCTTTTGAATAGATGCATGTTTGGTTTCGTCCTCGGTAATGATAATGTCGATATCATCGGTATAGTCTTCCCCTTCCAGTTCAGCCCAGACACGGACTTTTTCGCCGACCTGATAGTAACCGATATAGCTGGTTCCGTCGCCCTGAAAAAGTTCCAGGTCGTCATAGCGGTTATGACATCCCGCAAACACAAGCAGCATTGCCAGGCATAAAAGGCTCAATAATATTTTTTTGCGCTTCATACTGATACATACCTTCTTCTTTTTTAGTGTACATATATTTCATCAAACTTGCTGTTTGACAAAGCCGTGATCTTGCCGGTATTTGTACAATTAAGGCCGGTATCGGCAATGTTATTAACGGTTACATTCACATAAGCACCTGTATACCCGAAGCAACCTGCTGCGTACATATTTGCGCAGATATCGCCGGTATTAGAGCAGCTGTTGAGTGTACCCGTCTGACCGGCTGTACCACTGATATATCCGAAAATACCGCCGGCATACTCTTTGTCTGCAGTCACATTGCCCTCATTGTGCATATCATAAATAGTGGTTTTCTTTGTGACGGAAACATTGCCCATCACGCCACCGACATGAGAAGTTCCCTGAATTTCTCCATAGTTGCTACATCCATAGATCAGCAAGTTAAATTCTGCGATAGCGCAGTTGCCCACAATGCCACCGACATACCGTTTGCCAACGACAGAAGCATGACTGGTACACTCATAGACAGAGCCATTGTTTTGGCCAACAATTCCGCCTACATTGTCACTATCCTGGGCAGTAACAACGCCATACACTTCGACATTGCGCACAGTACCATTGTTGACACCTGCAACGATCGCCACGTTTTTATTATTGTTATTATTGTTGCCGCCATTGCAAACAGCATTTTCAATGACCAGATCCTCGATGACTGCATCTTTACCAACCACGCCGAACATTCCCGTTCCCTGGCCGGATGTTGCAGTGATATCCAAGCCGATGATGCTGTGTCCATTGCCGTTGAAGTGACCCGTAAAAGGTGTTGCAGTAGTTCCCAGCGGAGTCCAGGCTTTCGTCAGTGTAATATCTGCACCCAGAACATAAGTCGCATCCAATTTCAGGACGATGTTTCTCAGTTCTTCTTCGTTGGTAATATAGATAATGGTTTTATCTACATGATAACTGACTTTTTCAGACCTGCCGGACGAAAGCATATTTTCATCGGGGCCCACGGCCACCACGGACAGAGCGTAATCGCCCCGTTCCAGCATACCCAGCAGGTTGACCGACAGCGCATCCGCATCCACGGTGCGCAGCAGGGTATTACCGGCATAGACCCGATAGCCGCTTGCGCCCTGGACCTTATTCCACAAGAGAATATCACCATTGAGCTGCACATCTGTCGGCGCCGCCAGACGTCCGATCGTAACCGCTGTGGACACATCCGAAGCAACCACACCGGTGCTACCGCAAGCCTGGACCGTATAGCTGTCACTGCCGACCTGATTCTCATCCAGGTAGACCTCGTAGGAGGTGGTTTTCACCGTTGTTTTTAATTCATTGTTGCAATAGATCTTGTAGGACGTTGCCCCATCCACTGCATCCCATGTCAGCTTTTGGTCAGCGACGCTCAAATTGGTGACCTGTGACAGTTTTGTAATTTGAATCGTTCCGTTCGTTTCATAGTCCTTGCCGCCGGTGCTAGTGATATAAGGCACGCCGGACACTTCCACACATACCGTATTTTCACCGGTTTTCAAAGCATTTCCGATGTCATAGGTGGTCTGTGTCAGGGTTTTTACCATTTTTCCGTTGATGTACACTTTGTATATGGCCCCTGTGACCGGTTCCCAGCTCAAGGTGCCGTCTTTCCACGTAATGCCGGAAACCTGCTTGTAGCAGTAAATTTTCAGCTGACCGGTATGGTCCGGATCCTGCCGCTCTGCTTCGCTCAAGTCTTCTTTCAGCTTGAGATTCTGTGCGCCCACCGGCAAAATGTGCAGTTGATTTTCGCCCCAGGCCAGCATTTCTGTCGTCAAGGTGCAGCTATTGTCCTCGCAGTCGGCAATTTTTTCGCCGTTTACATAAATTTCGTAGCCGCCGCAATCCGCGACCTCGTCCCAGCTCAGCTCCAGGCCGTCCCTTTGCAGGTTGGATACCTGTGTCAAGCGGACAACGCCGACTTTGATCTCTCCGTTGTGATCGTAGTCAGAAACTTCTGCTCCCGTCAGCTCATCCTTGAGCTTCATATTCTTTCCGTTTGCCGGAACCACGTAGATTTGGTTATCGCCGTCGGTCATACTGTCAAAGTTCATGGTATAGGCCGTTGTGGGAACATTGGCAACCTTTTCTCCGTTGATGTAAACATCATAGCCGTTGCAGCCGGAAACGGCATCCCAGCTCAGATTCATTCCCTCCCGCTTCAAGTTGGATGCCTGTGCCAGATATACCACTTCGATGGACTTGGTGTAGGCTGAATCCATGCCGAAATCCTGATCCGCAGAGGCCTTGACCTGAATGCTGTATACACCGGTCTGCTCAAAGGCATAGCCCTGATAGGAGGTGGATTTCACATTTTCGATCACGTCGTCATTGATTTTTATCGTATAGCTTTCCGCTTTCTGGACAGCTTCCCAGGTGATCTGACCGTTGTCGAAACTCAAACCGGTCGGGGTTGAAAGAGTATATTTCACCACGTTGACACTCAGGTGTATCTCAATTTCACCATAGCTGATGACGATTTCCTGCACGCCGATCTTTGTGGGGTCAAAACCGGAAACCATGGAATTGGTCAGCTCCACCTCTTTCTCGTGACCCTTTTTCGACACTGTGGTAATGGAGGAAATTCCGGATAGCACGCCCTCGCCGTATTCCACTTGGACCGATGCCGGTTTTCCGGTCACATAAGCATCCACTACCGGATCCTGCATAAACTGATATACGCCAAATCCGCCGGCCGCAACCGCGATTGCCACCAAAACGCCGGCCAGCGTTTTGACCACGGTCTTTTTTCGCTTCACCGCACAATAGTCGCGGTAATCATAGTTCTCCTTTAGTACAGACCGCAACCCCTGCCTTTTGGCCATATCCATTGCCGACTCCAGCGCGTTCCTTGCGGTGCTATTTTTCATATCCTTATAATTATTGCTGTACATACGGGCTTGCAGCATATACGCATCGATGAACGCCTGAGGTTTATCCTCGTTGACCTTATCCTTGTTTTGGGTCAACGCAAGGATTGTTTTGCACGCCTGGTCTTTTTCGCCCCCCAGCCAATCCTTTCTGATTGCTTCTAATTCAGCATCAAATGGGGTTTTTATTTTTCTGTTTCCTCTTTTGGCAATATTCTCCAGATGATATATAACATCTTCTTGTACACGGCTGATCAAATCATAGTCAGCTTTAATAAACTGCCGAGGTTTATTATCCACAAAGTCAAGCCGTATCTCTTCGGGGAACAGATGCGATTCCTCATCAAATCCATCCATAATTATAGGGATAATTATTTTATTGCCATCAGCTTTTGCAAAATGATAAAATCTAAACCATTCATTTTTGACCCAGGGAGACTGTAAATCATCTATTGAAGAGCAAAGAACCAGCAACACCTTTGCAGTATGCAATGCGTAATAGATAGGGGGCTCATAACTCTCACCTGAGCGCAGAGACAACTTGCTGTAGAACACATCAATATTTCTTCCATTCCATTTTTGGTGCGTAAGGCTGAGACATAATTTGTCGCCCAATTTAAGAGTTTCATCTTTTGTCTTATAGCAGATAAATACATCATAGTTTTCTCCGCGCTCTTCGAGCATTATATACTTCTGCTTATATTCTTCAATTTTTTCTGCCAGTTTCTTGTAATTATCAATATTAAGGCTGTCGTTCTTTTTTGCGTATTCCAGCGTTTTTTTGAAATCGGCAGAATCTTTACAAGATTTTTTATTAACTTTCCAGAACGAGGGAGTCGGTTTTCCGTCGTCGCCGGTATATAACCTAACATTTTGCTCACAGAGAAATTTTCCGTAATAGGCGTATTCCAACACGACATCATTGTCTTCGCCGGATTTTTTCTCGCAATCTGCTATGATTTCAACAAATTTTCCATACGCATCGCTAGCCTGGTTTTTCTGCCTAAGCTCAGATGCGGCGTGTAATTCAGTAAACACCTCATCATTTATATGTTTTCTTTTGTACCGATTACCGCAGCTACAACATCTAACAATCTCGCCAATGACTTCTCCCTCTGTTGCGCCGCAGGTAGGACACTTAAAATTAAGTTCATTTTGTGAATTGCTCATATCGATCTTTTCCTTTTCCTATCAATAGTCAAACCACATAATTTGCATTATGTCGTCAGAGCAGATTACAGAATATCCATTCTTACATATCACGGTTAAAAAACACCGCAGTCGACTTTTTTGTGTGTCAAAAATCATAAAAAAGCCACCTATATTTGTTCGGTTATTCACAAAAAGTACATTTATTTGGGAGCCGCTATTGCATTTGGGAAGAGTCGGTGCTAAAATGAAACTGGATAATTTTGAACTTTTTGTAAAACAACTACATAATGCAAATTATGTGATTTGTTTTTAAAGGATCAATCTCATCCGTTCCATACGGGTGCGGTGCTCCTGACCGGAGGAAATAATATAAATTCGGGTGGTCTCAATACTGCTGTGCCCCAGAATGTCCGCCAACTTTGCAATGTCTTTCTCAATGCCGTAAAACACTCTGGCAAACAGGTGCCGCAGATTATGGGGGAACACTTTCTGGGGTTCCACTCCCGCTTCTTTACACAGCGCCTTCATCTCACGCCAGATGTTACTGCGATTCATGGCTTTTCCGGTTCCGGTCACAAAAATCATTCCACGATAGATTTTCTGCTCCGCAGCATAGCGGAGCAGTTTCTTTTGCAGATCTCGAACAATGAACACACGCCGTGTCTTTCCTTTCAGCCGCACCGTGGCCTCTCCACGCTTGGCCGCTTCCACCGTAATGAACGGCAACTCGCTGATACGGATCCCCGTGCCGCAGATGGTCTGGATCAGCAGGCTCAGACGTTGATTATTCTTTCTCTGGGCAGTCAAAACCAGCTTCTCATACTCCTGTTTGCTCAGTTCCTTTTCTTCTGTGCAGAAGATCTGCCGCTGCAATTTCAGGGCTTTCACTTTGCAATTTTCCCACCCCATAAACACCAGTAGTGCATTGACCGATGCCAACATAGAATTGATGCTCCGTGGAGCATACCCTTGTTCCAGAAGATGGTTTTTATAAGCGATCACCGTTTCTTTCGTGACCATCCGCTCAGCAAGAAAGGATGCAAAAGCCCTCACATCCCGCAAATATTTTTCGATGGTATTTCTGCTTTTCTCTTCCGTTACCAAATAGGCGTTAAAGGCCACGATCAACTGTGGTGTCAAAATATTTTCCATAAAAATCCCCCTGTTTTCTTTTTATTTTACCGC
Organism: uncultured Oscillospiraceae bacterium; assembly: GCA_964628315.1. GTDB lineage: Bacteria > Bacillota > Clostridia > Oscillospirales > Oscillospiraceae > Faecousia. The sequence continues at coordinate 2,124 of CAZVMK010000014.1, read as the reverse complement.
AGGAAAGGAAAAATATGTATTTTATCCTCTGCATTTTCTTAAAAAACAGGAGTATCAACTTAAATGGCGCAAAAAAGCTCCCAGGCCAACGGCCTGGGAGATAGGTGCTATATAAGGGATATAAATTCGTTTGATTTGCGGTATCTTATTTGTTCACTTCGGTACACTCCAGGCTGTAATTTACTTTTTCCGGAACACCTTTGGCAGTAACGATGATTTCATTTTCGCCCTCTTCGAAATCCACCGTTATTTCCGCGCCTGCGTTTATTGCGTAATCCCATCTATTGACAACGATATGCAGCGTTATATCGGAAGTATTTTTAATTGTCATCGACTTTCGACATTCACTGGTAAAAACATAGTATTCAAGGTCATATAGGCCCTCAATGACACCGCTTACATTCATGTCAAATGTCTTAGGGGCATTTATATCATAGATGGTTTCATAATCGCACCGGATCAATGTAACCTTACAATCGCTAAATCCGTTGAATTTCAAATAATATAATCCATCACTGGGTATTACAAAGTTATAACAATAAGGAGAACGGTATGCATCAAGGTTTTCGATTTTCTCACCGGCCGCATTGAAAACACTGACCGGATTACCGAGAGAACCATATGCATCGTCTGACGTGCCCCATACATTCTGGTGCAAAGCAAAATACTGCCCCTTTTTTAGTCGAACAGCATAATATCTTTGATCTGCCTCAAACTCTTCTGTATCGTCGGATATGGTATACACATCTTCAATGCAATACGGTGGGGTGATCGTATATTCGCCACCCAAAAAATCAATTTTCTCAATATCGGAATAATCGATCGATGTATAGGACTTGAAAGGCATTTCCATAATTTCGCCATCAGATGCTGCGAACATACTCATATACGTGCTCATACTATACGATGTTTGCGTAAATTCAAGTTCAATTTTCACGGTGATCTTGGACAACATCTCGCTATCCATATCAAGCTGCTTGTAGATCTCGGTCAACATTGCAGTGACATCCTCGCCCAATATATCGGCGGCATACGCTTCGATGATGTATTTGTCGGCCTCTTTTGTGATGTTGCATCTCGACACGTCCAGATCAATGCCCGTTTCGATATTCACGCCTGCAAGCGCCTCTGAGGAAACAAGAAAATCATCTACACTGCAAACATATTTGCGGTCATAATCATATCTTTTGCTTTCTGTATAGGAGTATATTTTGCCATTTTCTTCGTGATATATGGCGCCGTTTTTTCCTTTCAGCTCAAAATATACCTCAGCCGAATTTTTACAGGAAAATTCAATGTCGGACAGGCTCTGATAGATATGTCCATCTGATAAATATACGTTCATACATACGGAAATATCACTGTTTTCGGCGATCTCATCCAAGGCTTTGAACGCCTGATCGATCTGTGCCAGGTAGCGTGCGTTTTGAGATTCGTCTTCTGCCTCGATCGCAGGATAAACAGGGGTATATACTTTGCATTTGCACACCCTGCATTCTGCGACATATTGCCCATCGACAATATCATACGCATCATCGCAGTTGTGGGCAAAGACTTTGCTTCTTATGCCGCATTCGGTACATACATGATAATGTCCATCTTCCTTGGCAGTCCAATTTGTCCAGGAATGCTCGCATGCACCGGTGTCGGAATCGTTGTCACACCCGAAAAGAACAAGTGCCAATACAAGCAAAAGAGCAGCGCTCAAAATTCGTTTTTTCATGATTGACCTCCCAATAACGGCCCGTGGTTGTTTCTAATATATTACAATTCCCACCGCAAGTTGTCAAGATTGAAGTGAGCTTCGGTAATTACCACTTTTTGCTTTCCCACAGTTCCGAAATATCCTTTGTTTTCATCCACACCCCTACTGGGAGAGTCCCTGCCCCAAACAGTCAAAACTCCCCTCGCCCGAATGGGCAAGGGGGTGCGTGGAGGATAAAAAAGATATTTTGCAGTTTTATACTAAAGATTTGAACCTCTGCGGTTATCTGTTATGGGGCTTCGCCCCATGGGACTCTCCCACGGGCTAAAAAGTGTCCAAAATTTCGCCTATAAAAAGCGAAAAAGCCTTGAAAAATCAAGGCTTTTTCCGGCGATATCTTTTTTATCGCCCATTGATGG
>CAZVMK010000013.1:12890-26224 GCA_964628315.1 uncultured Oscillospiraceae bacterium | reverse complement strand
TCTCCAGCTTTTCAGCCAGATAGTGGGCCTTGGACATGGAAGAAACAGCGGCCTGCTTCAGACCCACTTCGCCCACGGAAGCCAGGTACACACCGGCGGTAAAGGCGCACAGCTGCTGGTTGGAGCAGATGTTGGAAGAAGCCTTTTCACGGCGGATATGCTGCTCACGGGCAGACAGGGTCAGAACATAACCGATATTGCCGTCCTTATCCACGGTCTGACCGACAATACGGCCAGGCAGGTTACGGGTCATGGCCTTGGTAGTGGTCATAATGCCCAGGTAGGGGCCGCCGAAAGCGGTATCCATACCCAAAGGCTGGCCTTCACCCACAGCCACGTCAGCACCGCATTCGGCAGGTGTGGGCAGGATGGCAGCGGCGATGGGGTTGAAGCCCATCACATATTTTGCACCGGCTGCATGGACGATCTGGCCGATCTCGGTGGCATCTTCCAGCAAGCCGTAGTAGTTAGGCTGCTGCAGATAGAACATGGCGGCATCGGCGCCCAGAGCGGCTTTCAGAGCCTCTTTGTCCACACGGCCGTCGATCGCAGGGATCACGGTCAGCTCCACGCCGGAGCCCAGGCAGTAGGTCTTCATGGTCTCCAGCACATCAGGCTGAACGGTTGCGGCCACATAAGCCTTGGTGCGCTTGCGGTCGCGGCACATGGTAATGGATTCCGCGGCGGCGGTGCCCACGTCGTAAACACCTGCGTTGGAAACATCCATACCGGTCAGTTCGCACATCATGGTCTGGTACTCGAAGATGGACTGCAGAATACCCTGGCTGATCTCAGCTTGATAGGGCGTATAAGCAGTCAGGAATTCCTCACGGCCGGCGATTGCCTTGACCGTTGCGGGAATGAAATGGCGATAGCTGCCTGCGCCACGCAGGCAAGTGGGGAAGACCACATTCTTTGCGGCAATTTTGGTCAATTCCCGACGCAGCTCCAGTTCGCTCAGTCCCTCGGGCAGGTTCAGTTCCTTGATGAACATATCCTGAGGCACGTTGCAGTACAGGTCACGGATAGACTCAACACCGATGACCTTCAGCATCTCCTGGCGCTCCGCATTGGTAGACGGAACATAAGAGCCCATATTAGCCCTCCTTGGTCATTGCCTCGTAGGCTTCGGCATCCAGCAATTCTTCGGTAGCGGTGATATTTTCGACCTTGAAGATCCATGCGCCGTAGGGATCCTCGTTCAGATTCTCAGGTGCATCCTCCAGCTCGGTGTTGACCTCGGCCACCACACCGGACACGGGAGAAACGATGTCGGAAACAGCCTTAACAGACTCAACATCGCAGGCAGGCTCGCCGGCAGTGACTTCGTCACCGACAACAGGCAGGTTGACGAACACCAGGTCGCCCAGCTCGGACTGTGCAAAGTCGGAAATACCGATCAGAGCAGTGGTCTCGTCGATCATTTTGACCCACTCGTGGTCACGGGAATACTTCAGTTCAGCAGGAAAGTTCATGGGATAGTCCTCCAATTATTAAGTAATTTTGATTTTTTGTATGTAAGGTGATTTATTCACCGTAAACAACGGGGATCGCAACAGGGGGCACACGGTTATTGATGTGCTTAGTCACTACGACGGCAGCCACTTCACGGCCACGGATATCAACGCTGATCTCGTCACCGGCCACGATATCCTCACGGATCAGTGCAAAACCGATGGAGCGCTTGACCACGGTCTCGGTCTGAACACCGTTTTCGGTCACATAGTAAGGCACCATGGTACCGCTGGTCACATAACCGACTTCCACGCCGTCCTTTTTCACGGGGAAACCGGCACGCAAAACGCCTTTGCCGGTCAGGCAGATGGGACGGATGCGCAGAGGCAGTGCCTTGCAATCAGTGTGGTCGCCCTCTTTCTGGCGCAGGAAATCTGCATACTGCTGCTCCAGCACTTCACGGCCCACATAAGCGCCCTTTTCTTCGGCAAACTTCACGGCGAAAGAAGCCAGAGGCACGGAGAACAGGCGGATCTCGTTGCCGTAGTTGTCAATGCCCATTTCGTGGCCGTACAGAGGCAGAGCGGCCTCCAGACGGAGGGTATCTCTTGCGCCCAGGCCGGCAGGAACAGCGCCCAGCTCCACAAAACGATTCCAGAAATAGACCGCATCCTCGCTGTTGAAGTACAGCTCATAGCCGATGGGCTCGCCGGTATAGCCGGTGGCGGAAGCAACGACTCTGCGGCCGTCCAGCTCCAGAACACCGATCAGGTTCTTGGAAGAGCCACAGGGCACGGGTGCGCCATTAGCCAGCTGCTCCAGCATTTTCTGTGCATTGGGACCCTGCAGGGCCACGGCGGCCAGCTTATCGGAAACATTGGTCAGACGAACGTCATAGCCCTTGGCCTGCTCGTTCAGATATTCCATATCCTTGTCGATATTACCGGCGTTGATGACCAGCAGATAGCGGTCCTCCTCATAGCGGTAAACATAGGCATCATCCACGGCGCCGCCGGTGGTGGTGGGAATGATGGTATACTGTGCTTTGTTCATTTCCAGCGCACCTACGTTGCTGGACAGCACGTGCTGCAAAAACTCCAGTCTCTGACTGCCCTCTACATAGACACGGCCCATGTGAGATACGTCAAAAATGGCGCAGTTTTTGCGGCAGGCCAAATGCTCTGCAATAATGCCGATGGGATACTGGATGGGCATTTCCCAGCCGCCGAAGTCCACCAGGGTAGCGCCGGCATCCACATGCGTCTGATAATAGACGGTACGTTTTAAAGCGTTCATTTCTTTCGCTCCTTTTCATTTTCCCATGGAAACGCCTGAGGCATTCCTTTGGTCATATCATAGCTATTGTAATTTCCCCATTCGATTTTGTCAACCGCTATTATGGTATTTTTGTCAAAAAATATAGCTTATTTTTTGTTCTCTCTGTGCTTTTTGCCATGACCGGACAAAACACGAACCCATTCGACAAACAAGCCGGAGGCTCCCCTGTCGGGTGCCTCCGGCTTTTATCATTTCAGTGTTCTTCTCAGGGTCATAAGGGAAAGGCCCTCATCTCCCAGCACAGGCATCACCGCATCGGCATTGCCTGGCTCCAGCGCTACCAGTTTTTCCCGCAACGACATAGATGGCAGATCAATGTCGCCGTTTTTCCACATTGCAACCATGCAGGAAACCGACGGTTCATCCGCCAGTTGCCGCAAAACGGCTTGTTCCATCTGCACATAGTCTTCCAATGTCGTTGAAAAGCGATGGATTTTTCCGCTACCGGTTTGAACAACCAGCACCTGCTCCAAAGGCCGTCCGTTCCATTGGGCGATTTCCGCCCTGGCAAGGGACAGCAGATTTTCGATTGCTTCCCGATTTAAAATCTGATGATCCATAGACTACCTCACTATAAATTTATTATACTCAAATCGGCCAACTCACGACATTATTATACACTGTTCTTTGTCAAAATCAATCATTTTTACCGTAAAGACATTCCCAAGCAACTGCGTACCCAATGCTCCGCGCCGACTTGTTGCAACTGCCCCTCCCCAGTAGCCGCTACATAGGGAATGCGGACACGCTTTTTCTCCCGTCGGGGATCCGGTATGGGAATGGCGGACAGCAAACTTTTTGTATAGGGGTGCAGCGGATGGGCAAACAGCTCCTCCGACGTGGCCAGCTCTACGATTTGTCCGTCATTCATCACGGCGATCCGATCGGAGAAATATTTCACCACCGCCAAATCGTGGGCAATGAACAAAATCGTCAGCCCCAACTTTTTCCGCAGGTCATTGAGCAAATTGATGATCTGCGCCTGAACCGAAACATCCAGTGCCGACAGGGGTTCATCCGCGATCAGCAATTTCGGTTCCATGATGATGGCGCGTGCAATGCCAATGCGCTGACGTTGTCCGCCGGAAAATTCATGGGGATAACGACTGCCGTATTCTCGGGGCAATCCCACCATATCCAACGTCTGCTCCACCCTGCTCCTGATTTGTTTTTTATCTTTCATCCCGCCGATGACCAGCCCCTCGGCTACGATCTGTTCCACGGTCATTTTCGGGTCCAGTGAGGCCAGAGGGTCCTGAAAGATCATCTGAATGTCCTTTACCGCTTTTTTGCGTTTTCCGATGGGGACCTCTTCGAAATAAATTTCGCCGGAAGTCAGGGGGTAAAGCCCCATAATACAGCGACCGGTGGTAGTTTTTCCGCAGCCGGACTCCCCGATGAGGCCGAAGACCTCTCCTTTGCGCACCTCAAAGCTGACATTTTTCACCACTTCCGTTTTGCCGAATTTGCGGCAAAGCCGCTCCACTTTCAGCAGACTCTCTTGGCTCATTCCCGTCCCTCCATTGCCGCAATTCGCCGTGCCAACGGCCCTGGCAATTCTATTTTCGGCGCATCGGGATGCAGTAGCCAGGTGGCCGCCCGATGGGTCTTCGTGATCTCAAACATGGGCGGTTGCTCTTCGAAATCAATATTCAGAGCATAGCTGTTTCGCTGGGCAAAAGCATCCCCTCGGGGCGGCCGTGTCATATCCGGCGGCGCACCGACAATGGCCTCCAACGCATCTGTAGTATCCAGATCCGGCATTGAGGACAGCAGTGCCCAGGTGTATGGATGCCGTGGGTCATAAAAAATTTCCTCCGCTGTCCCCTGCTCTACGATTTTTCCGGCGTACATGACTGCGATCTCATCGGCCACATTGGCCACCACTCCCAAATCGTGGGTGATAAACAGCATAGTCAGCCCTCGCTCTCTTTTCAATCTGTCGAGCAGCTCTAAAATCTGTGCCTGAATAGTGACATCCAAAGCTGTCGTCGGTTCATCGCAAATCAACACTTCGGGATTGGAGGCAAGGGCGATGGCAATGACCACTCTCTGCCGCATACCGCCGGAAAGTTCAAAAGGATACTGATAAAATCGCCGTTTCGGCTGATTGATCCCCACCTCTTCCATCAGGCGCAATGCTTTTTGCCGTGCCTCTTTTCGACTGATTTTTCCCATGGCTTCCGTGATTTGCCTGCCTATGCGCATAACAGGATTCAGGCTGGAAAGAGGGTCCTGAAACACCATGGCGATTTTTCTGCCCCGAATAGCGCACATCTGTTTTTCCGTAAATGGCAGAATATCTTCCCCTTCAAATCGAATTTCCCCTTTTTCGACCACTGCATTTCCGGCCAAAATGCCCATGATTGCCCGACCGGTGACCGACTTTCCGGAACCGGACTCTCCCACGATGGCCAGGGTTTTCCCCTGTTCCACCGAAAACGACACTCCTCGCACTGCCTGCAATCGGCCGGCATCCGTGCGAAAAGAAACCTGCAAATCTTTTATTTCCAGTTTTTTACTCACTTTTTCGCCCCCAAATGGCTTTTTCCTACTTTGCCACAAAAGCGCTCCTCTTATCCCAAAAACCAAAAACTTCCGGCACCCGTTCGGGCGCCGGAAGCAGCAGATCTTAGGCACTGTATTGATTGTAGAATACCAGCATGACTGCGGCAACGGCCAGGAAAATCAGTCCGCAGATCAGCAAAAATGTAAAGCTGAACTTATTTTCCGCTTTTCTGGCACGGTAATCGTAGTAACTTTCCTTATTGCGATTGTCTTCTTTCCTGAAAATATTGACAAACGCACGAACGCCATAGACAATTCCGTCAAAAACGCCTTCGTTACTGACAAATACCAATGCGCCAACGCCGGTTGCGACCACGCCGACCACAAAGAAGCAATCGCATAGAATATGGAAAATGTCGACCATGGCAGTTTGGACCAGGATATCTTTTGACCAGGCCAGCAAAGCTACCAGAACGGCCTCGATTGATAAGGTAATTGCGTATTTTTTCATTCGATCACTTCTTCATCTGTTCATATTCTGCACGATATTTGTTGAATTCTTCCGTATTACAATATACGAAGTGGCCAGGATAAACCTCACGCATGGAGGGGCCTTCCTGAGAGTAGTCGTGGTCCAGCACGGGATTGTAAACCATTCTCTTTCGGTTCTTCTCGCTGACAGGATCCGGCAACGGAATGGCGGACAGCAACGCTCTGGTATAGGGGTGGAACGGATGGGCGAACAGCTCATCACTGGTACCCATTTCCACGATCTTACCGAAGTACATAACCGCAATTCTGTGGGAGAAATACTTCACGACCGCCAGGTCATGGGCGATGAACATGATGGTCAGGCCCATTTTTTCACTCAGGTCGTTGAGCAGGTTGATGACCTGTGCCTGAATGGAAACATCCAATGCGGAGATAGGTTCGTCCGCAATGATAAGTTCGGGATTCATAATGATGGCACGGGCGATACCGATACGCTGTCGCTGACCGCCGGAGAATTCGTGGGGATAACGGGAAGCGTGCTCCTGCACCAGGCCGACGGTCTCCAGCATTTTATACACCTGCTGATCGATGTACTCCTTGTCCTTAACGCCGCGAATGACCAGGCCTTCTGCAATGATGTCACGCACGGTCATACGGGGGTCCAGGGAAGCGATGGGGTCCTGAAAGATCATCTGGATCTCGCTGGTCAGCTTGTTTCTGCCCTTGGAACGGGAGAATTTTTTATGGTCGGCAATGGCGGATTTGATTTCCGCACGGTTTTTTTCGACGATCTCATCACGCTGCTGCTTGGTGATCTTTCCGTCGGCACAATCCTGACGAGCCTGCTTGATGGCATCTTCATAGCTACGGGTGCCGGCGCAAATACGCTCACCCTTATAGTACACAGAGCCGCCGGTGATATCGTAAAGGCGGATAATGGAACGGCCGGTGGTGGTCTTGCCGCAGCCGGACTCGCCGACCAATCCGAAGACTTCGCCCTTGTAGATTTCAAAGCTAACCTTGTCGACAGCCTTATTTTCCCTCTTTTTCAGCTTGAAATACTGCTGGAGATTATCAACTTTTAACAAAACTTCTCTTTCCATGTTATTGTCTCTCCTTTTTCAAGCGTTCAATGCGGGACTTGATCAGCGCAGGCATTTCCACCTTCGGTGCGTTGGGATGCAGCAACCAGGTCGCCGCCTGGTGGGTCTGGGTGATTTCGAACATAGGAGGCTCCAGCTCGAAATCGATCTCCATGGCGTACTTATTTCTTGCCGCGAAAGCATCGCCCTTAGGCGGATAGATCATGTTCGGAGGTGTGCCTGGGATGGATTCCAGCTTTTCCTTGGTATCCAGGTCGGGCATGGAGGACAGCAGTGCCCAGGTATAGGGGTGGGCAGGCTCATAGAAGACTTCTTCCGCAGTGCCCTTTTCCACGATCTTACCGGCATACATGACCGCAATTCTGTCTGCCATGTTGGCAACAACGCCCAGGTTATGGGTAATGAAGATAACGGACAGATGTCTCTTGCGCTTGATGTCGTTGATCAGCTCCAAAATCTGGCCCTGAATGGTCACATCCAAAGCTGTGGTAGGCTCGTCACAGATCAGAATATCGGGGTTGGCCGACAGCGCAATGGCGATGACGATTCTCTGACGCATACCGCCGGAGAACTCGAAAGGATACTGGTTGTAACGGGCCGCCGGCTCGGGGATACCGACTTCTTCCATCAGCTTGATAGCCTTTGCCTTGGCGATCTGCTTGTTCATTCTGACCACCACACGGGAAGCCTGCTCTTTCAGGAAATCGATGATCTCAACGACCTTCTCATCGGCATCAAACAGAGGCACCTTCTCAATAGCGTTTTCATAGGAAGCGATCAGGTTTTCCAGAATTCTGCAAATATTGTTGCGTGTCAATTCCAGATCCACAACGGAGGCAGGCTTCAGAGCCCAGTCGGGAGTCTTGCCCTTGGCCACCAGTGCATCATACTTGGCCTTATTGCGCAAGTAGATCTTTTCTTCGACGGGGTTGTTCTTAACGCCGTTGAAATAAGTTTCCACCGCAGAACCGATGGCGGAATGGAACACGTACTCGGTGCTTTCCTTCTTCACGTTGAGCCTGTTGATTGCCTGATCGACTTTGGCAGTCAGGTCCTTAACATAGGCCATCGACTGTTTCTGCTCGATGTTTTCGGACCGGAAATATTCCAGCGCCTGCTTCAGCTCCGGCAGGCAGGCTTTTTTCCGCTCGATGGACTTTCTCTGTGCATAGCGGACGCCGAAAGCGGCGGTTTTTCTGAAATCCAGCATGAAGTCCTGATCCATGAACTGACGGGTCATGTGGTTCATGTCTGCGATCGTCATGTTGCTCAGGTCTGCATCGGGATGGACGGTCAGGTAATAACCCATGGTGAAGAAATTGGGCTTTTCCTTGTTCAGCGCTTCTTTGGTCAGCTTGTACACTTTCTCCAGGGGAGCGACTGCATCTTTGGGATTCAGGTTCTTACCCTGCTTCGCCAGCGCACGGAGCTCTGCGGCCAATGCCATCGTTTCCTCCGTCTTCACGACCACATAGGGGTTAAAGGACTGGGTGAAATTCTTTGCGATGGCACGCAGTTCCAACGGAACATCGATATGGCGTTCTTTTTTGATATAGGTCAGCAGGTTATCCACCTGTACTTCCACCTGAGTGGCTTCGCCGTAGGCATCGTTGTAGAGGCCTTCCACCTTGGTGCTTTCAATGCAGAAATTGTCGAATTTCTTCAGTTTTGCAGCCACTTCGGCTCTGTAATCCTTACCGTTTTCAGCATCGCCGGCATTGATATTTTCGCCCAGGAGCTTAATAAGGGTATTGAACTCACGGCGGGCATTTTTCTTACCCGTCTTGGCTTTCAGGATCATTGCTTCGGTCAACTGTTGGCCGATACGCATGATGGGGTTCAGGCTGGACATGGGGTCCTGGAAGATCATGGCGATCTTATCGCCGCGGATCTTATGATAGTCCTCCTCGGAGATCTTCAGCAGGTCCTGGCCGTCATAGAGGATCTCGCCGCCCTCCACAATGGAGTTGCCGGCCAGAATGCCCATGATGGCCTTACTGGTCACGGATTTACCCGAACCGGACTCACCGACGATCGCCAGGGTCTCGCCCTTGTACAGATCAAAGGAAATGTTTCGAACAGCTTTAACAATTCCACCTTGCGTACGGAATGATATTTGCAGATTTTTTACTTCTAGTTTCTTATCCATAAATATGAACATTCCTTTCCTCCGTGGGACCGTTGGCGCCCAAATGCGCCACATGGAGCCACGAGTCTATAATTATAAGATTTACTGTGCTGTTTAACCCTCGGATCCGCGCAAGGAGGGATTGAATGCATCGCGCAGGCCATTACCAAACAGGTTGAAGCAAAGCATTAGCAGGCTGATAAACACTGCGGGGAACAAAATCATGTGGGGATAGGTAGACAGGAAAGACTGGCCGTTGGACAGCAGGGTACCGATACTGGTCATGCTGCCGGTAGACAGATTGATAATGCCCAGATAGCTCAAGCTGGTCTCGGAGAAGATGACACCAGGGATGACCAATACGGAGCTGGTGATCAGTGTGCCGACCGCATTGGGGAAAATATGCTTGAACATGATCCGTCTGTCGCTGGCGCCCAATGTTCTGGCCACCAGAACATATTCCTGATTTTTAAAGCGATAGAACTGCATTCTGGTGCGTCCTGCCATGCCTGTCCAGCCGGTTAGGAAGAATGCCATAAACAGGATGATAACGTGGCTGACTTTGAAGTGGTACTTCATCAGGGTGATGACGATCATAAACGGGATGGAAGACAGCAGCTCCACAAAACGTTCCATCATCAGGTCCAGCTTGCCGCCGTAGTAGCCTTCGATAGCGCCGTAGATGGCACCGACGAACAGGTTGACGGAAGCAACGATGACCGCCAGAATGAAGGAGAACCGAGCGCCGCTGGCCAGACACACGAACATATCCTTGCCCAGATTGTTGGTGCCGAACAGGAAGCTGGGAGCGGTGATGCCGTCACCGGCCAGATAGTGCTGGTAGATGTAATACTCGTAGTAGTCCACACGCAGCTCCCACAGGTCGCCGTCTTTCTTGATGGCGTACTGATACAGCTTCTCACTGCCGCCGTCGCGGTTTTCTACCAGCATGGTGCTATTGTAGCCGTCCGAGCCGTAAGTTTCGATGGACTCTTCGTTGTTTTCCAGATAAATGCCCATCAGGTTGCCGTTTTCATCATGCTTGATATTGCCCTGCGCATCGGTGTAGAACCAGACCTTGCTTTCATCGCTGGCAAATTTCTGGCTCTTGGGACGGTAAGCAGGATCCGTGGTCGGATAGATGATCTGGACCTGGTTTTCGTCCTGATACTTCTGCAGCGCCTCATATTCGGCGGTGGAAAGATAGGCGTACTTGATACCCACGGCATTATAGACATCGTAGCGATAAGTATAGGAAGTCAATTCCTTGCCCATGTAAGTCTGTGTGGACGACTCCACATCACTCATGAACACTTTGCGGCCGATCTCTTCTTCGGTTGCTCTGTGGATCGTATAGGAATACTCGTTCAGGCCATCGCCCTTTTTGCCGCCGTCCCAGAACTTCAGGCCCAGCTTGTAGCACAGCTCGTTTTTGGGGAGCATGAACTTATAGGTCTCGTCCTGATAGGAAACGGTGTAGGGGGTCAGCATGGGGCCGATGATGGCAAACAGAACCAGCAGCAGAATGATGATACCGGCAAAGATAGAACCTTTGTTGCGGCAAAATCTGTTCCACGCATCTCTGAAATAGCTGACGGGCTTGGTTTCGAGTTTATTGTCGTGCAAATTGCCATTCTGGGAACGGAATACAAATTTTTCACCGGAGATCTTATAATCTTGTGCTTTCATTTATTTCGCCCCCATTCTGATTCTCGGGTCAATGACACCGTAGGACAGGTCAATGACCAATCCCGCTGCCAGACCGACCAACAGGTAGAATCCGGACAGCATCATAAAGAAATCGTAGTCTTGAGAGTTGATAGCGGTCAGGTACAGGCCGCCGACGCCAGGCACGGCGAATATCTTCTCAATGATCAACGAGCCGGACAGCACGCTGACGAACTCGCCGACGATGGACGGGAAAATAGGCACCATGGCGTTACGCAGGGCGTGACGGGTGGTAGCCTGAGCCTTGGTCAGGCCCTTGGTGCGAGCCAGCAGCATATATTCGCCGGTCAGAACTTCCGTCAATTCCGCACGGGTGAAACGGGCATAACCGGCAATGGAACCAAAGGACATGGAAATAACGGCCGGCATCATGGAGCGGAACATATCCCATGTGAAATAATCAAAACCGGCGTTCATGATCATCGGGAACCAGTTCAGTTTGAAGCACACCACATACAGCAGCAGCGATGCATAAACAAAAGACGGCACCGAAATAAATACCATAACAGCAGTGGAGATCAAATGATCCTGCCATTTATTTTTCTTCAGGGCTGCGAGGATACCCAGCGCAATACCCATCGGCACTGCGAGCAGGGACGAATACACATTGATGAGGATCGTGGGGGGCAGTTTCTCAACGAAGACATCCCAAACGTTCATTCCGCGGTATTCCGGCATATTCACGCCGATGCCGAAGTCACCCTCCACCACAATTCGCTTGATGTACAGGAAAAATTGTTCCATGATGGGCTTATCATATCCTCGGGCGGTCAACTGTGCCTTTAATTTATCCGCATCCTGGCCGACACCGACTGTAGAAGTGTCAACAGGAAGCATTTTGATCAAAACGAAGCATACTGTAAATATAATCGCAAAAGTCAGGAGCATCAAGCCCACTCTTTTGCAGATATATTTGAACATATACATATCCGCTGTCTCCTTTCTAGGTTACGGGTATAAAGTGCAAGTGTAATCAAATGGGGGATAGTGGAACTATCCCCCATTGTCAGGATTTACGCTATGGTTCCGACCAAACGTCAGATCTTGTAGTTCAGCTCGTTGTTCTGCTTGGCGACTTCAGCTTCCCACTCTTCATCGGTGAAGTTGTAGGTCATGTACTTCAGTCCGCCGTAACCCATGAAGGTGTTGTACTCATAGGTGATGTAGTCAACCTTGTAAGACAGCATGGATGCGCCGTAGTAGTTCAACATAGGCACGCAGTAGTAGCTCTGCAGGACCTGTGCTTCCAGTGCAGCGATCAGCTGCAGTCTGTCGGCCTGGTCAATGGCGTTCTCGGACCAGTCGTAGGGATACTCACGGCCCTCAACAGCGTTCAGGCAGTTGTACCACTCGATCAGGCTCATGGTCAGTTCCTTGCCGCCGCCGTTTTCTGCAGTGATGCTATCGCCGACCATGGTGTAGGTCATCATAACAGAGGAAGTATCCCAGCCCTGAGCGTAACGGTAGTTATCGTCCAGGTAAGCCAGCAGGAAGTAGCCGGGGTTCCAGGCAGCGCCGGACCAGCCGCCGGTGCAGATGTCATAGCCACCGGCACGGAAGTCGTTTGCCCACTTGGTACCGAAGGAAGCATCGAACTCGATCTCAATACGGCCTTCCAGAGAAGTGCCGACACACATCTGCTCCCATGCATTCTTCAGGTAATTATAGCTACGGCGAGTGGACTCCTGGTCAACGGAAGTACCCCAAACCAGGACGACCTTATCGTTTTCACCGATCTCGCCATCGGCCAGAGCAGCCTGATAAGCGCTCTCGACCAGCTGCTTTGCCAGGGTCAGGTTGTAACCGGTGATGGAGTCAACGGCTGCATCCAGAGATGCGTACTTGCTGATGTCAACGCCATAGGTCTCGCAGAGGACCTTCTTGGCCTCGTCGGTGTCACGGTAGACGCCGCCGTTTTCAACATCGTAATAGTGCATGGAGTTGAAGATACCGAAGCCGGCCATGGAAGAAGTGGTGCACTTTTCTGCATAGTCAGCACGGTTGATTGCCAGAGACATGGCCTTTCTGAAGTCAGAATAGGTCAGGATGGTCTTGTTGACGCCCTCGGTCTGGCGGCTCTTCAGGGCTTCGTAGTTAGACTGCAGCTGAGCGGATGTGATGAAGTCATCGGGAGTAAAGTATGCACGGGAAGATCCCTTGTAGTCTTCGGCAACGCTGACATCGATGGAGATGCCATCGACCTTGCCGGCCAGGAACATATTCCATGCGGTGGACCATTCTTCAACTCTGTCGCAAACAATGCGGTCGGTCAGATACAGGCCCTCGTTCTCTTTCATGTTGTAGCCGTACCACTCGGTGTTACGGGTAACCACGTACTGCTTACCGGCCTGGAAGCTTTCCAGCTTGTAGGGGCCCCAGCTCATGGTGTTTTCGGCGCTCTGGTTGTAGGTGGTGGTCCACAGGGTGGAGCCGGTAGCAGGTTCGACCTTGCACTTTTCATAAGTAGCCTTATGAACCAGAGGCAGGCCGGAGAAATCGTATGCGCAGTGATAAGTCAGGTTGCCGTCGTCGTCCAGCAGGGTCAGAGGCTCGGTCATGATAACGACCAGCTCATACTTGCC
>CAZVMK010000013.1:0-12790 GCA_964628315.1 uncultured Oscillospiraceae bacterium | reverse complement strand
CGTCGTCCAGCAGGGTCAGAGGCTCGGTCATGATAACGACCAGCTCATACTTGCCGACTGCCAGCAGACCAACATCATCCCAGCTTGCTTCGGGATAGGTATAATTTGTGACGAAGAAGTGCAGCTCTTCATTGGGCTCGCTCTTCCACCAACCGATCATGGATTCCCAAGCAGTGTTCATTTCGGTATCGGCCTTGATCTCGGCCAGGGTCTTGCCTTCCATCTTAGCCAGGACCTCGGTGCTCACGCCTTCCAGGTCGCCCCAGTAGTTCGACACCAGATAGTCTGCAGCAGCTGCTGCATCATAAGTTGCAGGGAAGCCGATCCAGTTCTTTCTGATGTAGCTCTCAGCGGGCTGGTCATCGGTAGGAGCAGCCAGAGTGAAGACCAGCTTGCTGTCCAGATCGGTGGAGTAGGTGTCGTATGCGCTGTGAGCAGCGAACCAGCCGGACTGGCCCTGCTTTGCGTATGCCTTTGCGCCGACCAGGTTCACGGAACCGGCGTAGTAGGAGTCAGCACGGTAGTTCTGGAACAGAGGGTTCAGCTGCTCCTGCATGGAGTAAACAAAGTCTTCTGCCACGATGGGGTCGCCGTTCTGCCACTTCAGGTCATCACGCAGGGTGATCTTGTAAGCATAGCCGCTGGTTGCATCGCCCAGGCCCCAGGCCTTTGCGTACTGAGCAGTAACGTCTTCCAGCTTGCTGGCTGCGCTGTACTTTACGGTGTAAGCGCCGCTGACGATTTCGGTCTCGCCGAATTTATTGGTTTCAAACTTATAATCAAAGGTAAAGAAACTGGAGGTGGTGTAGCCGATCAGGGTGGAGTCGTTCTCGTCCTGATAGGTCAGCTCGTTCCAGTTAGAAGGAGTGATGGTTGTGTAAGTACGGTAAGTATAGTTCTTGCCATCGTCGACCCACTTGTAGGTGCTGTCGGTATTACCGCCGCTTGTGGTCGGGACATCCGTATTGCCACCACCCGTGGTCGTAGTTGTTCTGGAGCAGGCTGCAAGTCCAAACACCATGACAGCCGCTAATAACAACGCCAATAATTTCTTGATGCTCATGAGTTTCCCTCCTAAATATATTTCCCACCCGATTGGATGAGCATGGAGCCTGCCGTCCATCGGGTGGACAGCCGTCTTTCTCCTGTGGGCTCCTTGTTTGCTGAGTATACCATAAACTTGCAAGATAGTCAAGTCCAAATTTTAAGAATTTTTTAAAATCGAAATGTTTATTTTTGACAATTCTATGTTCCATTTTTGGAAACCTTTGGTCATTTTGTCATGTTTTTTGTGAAGTTTGTCTTTTGCGCACAAACATTCATCTTTTGTTTACCACTGGCGGTCGCTCTGCAATATACAATATTTTCCAATTTTTATTCATTTTATATTCATTTTCTTATGGTTGCCCCAATGTGCAACGGGCAGGTAGCATCCCTGCCCCTGCCCGTTATTCTTCAATTAGTTTCACAATTTGTTCAAATTCCACCTTTTCTCCGCTGTCCAGCCACAACATTTGCCGATATTCATCGATTTTCACAATTCGGCCGGAAATCATGCGGTAACTGCCCCCCTCTTTTTGTCCGTCTGGGTAAAACAGGTGGAGCCGCACCATTGGCATTTTGCCCAAATTTTCTTTCAGGCGGCACAGGGCATCGTTGATGGCCGCCACCTCCCCCTCCGTCAGCTCGATTTTTCCCTCGGTGTGTCGCGCTTTCTCGGCCAGCATTCGGTCAAGGCCGGTCAGGGCCGCAAAGGGCGCAAACTGCGCCGCCCGTTGGGTGCAGGGCATCTGCGCCCGTGTCGCAGAGACGTGATGGGGCAGGTCAATGATCTGTTCGTACTTCATATTCCTCATTTCCGATGGCCTCCCACCTGCTCGTTGCGCTCACGGGTGGTAGCCCCCTGCTGATAGTTCATTCCTTTCAAAATCGCATTCTTGCCGAATTTCCGCTGAATCTGCAGTACGGCCTCCTGCTTGCGCCGCTCTTTCTCCTCAGCCTCGGCCCGTGCCTGTTCCTGTTGCCGCTGCTGCTCCATATCGGAGAAGAAGTCCAGCTGCTGGGGCTGTTCCGGTGGGATCTGCCCCTCCGGCAGCACATGGCAAGCCGCCACCGTCAGCCGGCGCACCAGCAGTTGGGGATCGACGATTTTGTCGTAAAGCGCCAGCGCTTTTTCCATGACCAGCCGTGTGGAGGATGAATAGCGCCCCAAGTTGGCCGTGCCGGTGCTGTGCTTGGGTATCCGGCGGCCGTAGGGGTCCGTCACCACAGGGCCGGTGTATTGGATGTCCGGTCGGGTCAGGCTTTCCCGATCATAGCCGATGGTCAATACGATCTGATCGGTCTTCAGTCTTTTCTGCACCAGATCCAGCACCAGAAGATCCAGCATTTCCTCCACCAGCAGTCTGGCACTTTTTGCCGAATGGGGGCAGGACAGCACCTGGCCGCCGGAAATGCTGTTGGTGGCAGGCTTATAGGCCTTGATCTGGGCCATCGTGCAGGGTTCCCACCCCCAGGCATGGTCGATCAGCAGCTCCGCATTCACGCCGAATAGTTTATACAGCAGGTCTTCGTTTCGGTAGTCCGTCGGCTTTCCCACGGAGCAAAGCGCCACGTCCCCCATGGTCATCATGCCGTATTTTTCCAGTTTTTTGGCATACCCCTTACCCACACGCCAAAAATCCGTGATGGGCGTATGCGTCCACAGTTGGCGGCGATAACTCATTTCGTCCAGTTGAGCGATGCGGCAACCGTTTTCGTCCGGTTCCATCTTTTTCGCCATAATGTCCATCGCCACCTTCGCCAGATACAGATTGGTGCCGATGCCCACGGTGGCCGTGATGCCCGTTTCTTTCAAAACCGCCCGAACCAGCATCTGCGCCAACTCGGGTGCAGACATTGCATAGGTTTTCAGATAGGCCGTCAGATCAATAAATACTTCGTCAACGGAATAGGCGTGGATATCCTCCGGCGCAATATAACGCAGGTATATATTATATATGGTAGAAGACACTTCCATATACCGCCCCATCTGCGGCCGTGCGGCGATGAAATCAATTTTCAGTCTGGGATCCGCCGCCAGCTCCTGCGCATCACAGGAGCTGTCCCGAAAGCAATGTTCAGGAATTTTCTGCAATCGAGCGGCGTTGGCCTTGCGTACCTGCTCATTGACTTCGAACAACCGCGCCCGTCCGGAGATCCCGTAGGCTTTCAGCGCCGGCGAAACCGCCAGGCAGATGGTTTTTTCCGTTCTGCTCTCGTCCGCCACCGTCAGCAGCGTTGTCATAGGGTTCAGCCCCCGTTGCACACATTCCACCGATGCGTAAAAAGATTTTAAATCGATGCACAGATAGCACTGCTCCACGCCATCACCCCCTTTTCCCCTATTATATAATACGAACATTCGTTTTGCAACAGGAACTTTCTGACATAAAAATTCGCTGCCCTCAAGGCAGCGATTTTTAGATCTCGTCCAGCAGGTCCAGCACCTCATCGATGGCATCTTCCAGCATTTCATGCTCATCTGCCCAGGTTTCGTAGGCCTCACTGTTCATATTTTTCGGCTCTTTTCCGTCCAGCGCCGTCACCCGTGCCCTCAGCTGGGCAAGATAATCTTCCAGTTCCGGCCGTGTCATCTCATCCAGGTACTTTTCTTCCTGCGCTTTTTTAAATTCGATCATAGTTATCTCCTTGTCGTTTACCGCATTACAGTGTGATCCAAAACCTTTTTAAATCTCTGTTTGCATTTTCTTCATGTACCGTGCTGTCATAGACACCGCCATTTGCCAAAATGGTCTTTTCGCTTCCGATATTCCCTTCAATACAGGCGATCAAAACCCTTTCCATCCCGATCTCACGGCAAAACGGAAGTGTCATTTTCAGCATCTGCGTGGCATAACCCTTGCATCTTTCACTGGGTCTTACCGAATAGCCGATATTGCCGACATATTTCTCAAGGTAATCATTGAAGCGGTGGCGAACCTGGATCATTCCGACAAGCCTGCGGTCACTTTTACGAACAAAAAGAAACTGGGTTGCCGGAACCAAATGTGCAGGAACCTTTTCGGGATTTTCATGGTCCTCGCATATATGTATGTATTCTTCTATGTTTTCTATTCTGCGCAAGGGGCCGCAGCCATCCATAGAGCTGCCTGCATTCAAAAATTCCTGTCTGTAATCTTCCAGCTGCTTTGCATATTCACTTGTCGGACGTGTCAAAATAAATTTTTCCATATTCCACTTCCTCCGTGTTACTCTAAATGTCAGCCCGTCATATTTTTGTCCGTCTACTTCCCGTTTGTCGATCTTTCGATCACATTCCGCAAATCCCAACTTTTCTGCACAGCGGATCATGCGCATGTTGCCCGACCAGGTCTGCGTGTAGATTTCCGCCACGCCATCGTCAAAGTGGTAGTTTACAAATGCACGCAGCGCACTTGTGCCAACACCTCTGCCCCACACATCCGGTTCGCAAATGTCAATGCCCACGGCACGATATACATTCCGGCCGTCCGCAACCTTTCCGACCCACTCGTGATCCTCATCGATCAAGTAAGCGCTGACCCAGCCGACGTGCCTGCCTTTCCATTCAATTTCCATTCTCCGGCAAAAGCTATCGCCGGTGCTGTTCTTCACGCTAAGATAGTATCGTGTCCATGCACTGCGCTGTGTCTGTTCATCGGTGTCTTCCTTTTCCCAAGGGGCATCCCAGTTTTCCCATTCCCGTTCTACCGTAAACCAGCGCACATAGTCCTCGACGTCGGACTCGACCATATTTCGAAGGATGACGTCTCCAAATTCTATCTGCATTTTGATTTTTCCTTCGCCCTGCTGTGCTCTCATTATAGCATAGTCACGCCTTCCTTTTCAATCCCGAAACATGAAAAAGGTGCGCAAAAGCGCACCTTTTCCGCTATTATGTCACCACCGGTTCATTGCAGGTGATGGCCACCCGAATCCTTCGTGTTCCCTTTTCCGCAACTTCCGTGGTAACTTTGTCCCAGCAGCAGCCGCTGTAGGTCTCCTTTTCGCCGGAGCGGCTAATGGTCACTGTAAATCCATCCTTTACTTCTTCCTGAGGCGAACGGCTGGGTGCCACCAGGTCTTCCACTGTTACCGTCCAGCGTTTTTCACCGACCACCATACCGACTTCCCCCGTGGTGGCATCCTTACTTTTCACCGGCGTACCGGTAAATGCCGTGGCCACATTTACCACGTTGGCTACCACAATACCGTCAATGGCCACCTTCGGTTGAGTAATAAACGGAGACACGACGGTCTGTTCCTTTGCAAATGTGACCTGCAACGGCAAGCTGAACAAGCCATCCCTGCCGCTGAAGCTACAGCTTCCTACCACACACGTTGCCCCTATGGCTCTGAGCGCCGTTGCCGCTTGCAGTGCCAGATTTTCGCAAGTGATCCCTCCCCGAGACACCGGAGAATAGATTTGGACTGCCGCCGTCATCTCATCCAACTCCGCTCTTTGAATAGATACTGTGGCCACCGGTTCCGTCAAATTCGGCATCACCCCTGATGGATATCCCCGTTGCGCCGGAATATCGACACTTTCCAGCGCTTCAATGATCTTCGCGATCCAATCCAGCTCCATCAAACATCGCTCCCTTTTTCCACACACAAACACCATCGGCACAAAATTTCCTCAGCCACCGTCACCGGTTCGATCTGCCGTAGCAAATATTGCTTTCCGTGTACCGTCAATGTGCCCTCCGCTTTCGGTTCCGGCTGAGCAGGCAATATGCAGATGTACCGTCCACGCGGTACCTCACCGAGGGGAGAAAACACCCTCTGTGCATTCTGCTGTGCCTCACTTTTGACACTGCGAAAAAATACCTTCGCCATCTCTTCCCCCGTTTTCGTTTCCACCTGTGCCGAAACGCCGTAACGGGCCAGTGCCTGCTTCATCAACTTTTGCATTTCATACCCCCCGAAATACAAACGTATCTCTGCAATAGGGACTGATGATCAGATCCGCCTGTCGCCGCAGGCATCTGGAAGCGGCGCTGGTACCACCTGGTACCAGTGTCACATCCGCAAATTGTACCCGTTCCATGTTGGCAGCCTCGTCAGCTTCCGACAGGGCAGCCAGCGCATATAATGCGCCGGCCGCTATAAAATCAGCCTTACAGTCCTCCGGTGTCAGCCCTTCACGCAGTCGCTGGGTCATGCCCGCCACCGCACTGCGGCAAAAAATGCGAAGCATTTCCTCTTTGCCCGATTCCACCGTGCCGGACAGCATGACCGCCTGTGCATATACCTGTTCCGTCAAAATCATACGCAAAGTGCTGCAGCAGCGTCGGTGCAGATCTTGCCGAAGCCAGAAATGGATGTAATGGCGGCACGCTCCAACTGGCGATCGATGAGCTTGTCGTATTCCACCAGTACACCACCGGCGCAAACCTGCTCCAACGCAAAGCGGTTGTCCAGACCGATGATCATACCGTCCGTCACTGCAGCAGTACGGTGGAGCTGTGCGCCCAGAGGAGTGGTCAATTTGCCTGTTGCCTGGAAATTCAGACCGGTCTGAGGATTCTGCAGCTCGGGGATCTTCAGCATTTTGGTCATGGTTGCGGTGGAGCAAAGGATGGTATTCATGGTGTACGGGTCAAACTGCCCCCAGAATTCCACCAACTGATCATACCCCAGGCTACCTGCATTGCCGGAAATAGGAGAGGTGCCCACGGTGTACTTGACTGCCTCATTGTCGTTGCCGTCACCGTCGAGCAGTACCTTCACTGCATCGGCCAGCTGCTGTTTCTGGATGTGGGCGCCGATCTGGCGCAGCATCACGCCGAACAGATCCAGCTTCTGGAAACGCAGTGCTTCATAGGAAGCCACCAGCATTCTGCCCCGTTTTTTCAGTCTGATCTGATGTTCCTTGCTTTTGACTTCCGTCTCGGCAATGGTCGCTCCCTCTTCCACATCATTGAGGGCTTTGTCATCATCTGTTGCGGTAGAGTAAATAGAACGGTAATCCAGCGCATCGATCATTGTGGTCGTTGCGGTGATGGCAGGCAGAATATCATTTTCCTCCATGCCCTGTCGAACGGTTCGGGCGATATACTCGGGGAACAGCACCGCCGAATCCATTGTTCGGAAGAACTTTTCTACCGGAGAAGATCCGGCGCCCTTTGCACGGATACCGAATCGCTTGAGCTGGCGCTGGAACGCATCGGTTCCCTCCAGCGCTGTGCCCCGATAGTTTTCACTGGGGTCCAAAGATTCCAGCACCTGTGTAAAATTCATTCCCTCCTGACGATACATACCCTTTTCCAGTTTCAGATTGTCGTAACCCATCGTTTTTTCCTCCTAAAAAATATATATGGCCACCGTTTCCGGCTGAACCTAAATCAAAAAACCGCTTTCCACATTTTCCTGCGGCTTGTTCCCACGGAGCTGCGTCTGCACCGGATACAGCTGTGCCATTCTGTCTTCCAGCACCGTTTTCAGTCTTTGCAGTTCCTCTGCGCTGATTTTTCCCACAATGGAGCGCAGAACCGGTTCTTCCACGCCCAGATCAAGGCTCAGCGCCAGGCGAACGACCTCCGTTTGCAGTTGCTTTTCATAAGCCTGACCCAACTGCGCCTGAACGTACAGCTTCCGATATTCCGCCTGGGCGCCGAAGCGGTCCGCCAGTTCCTTCAGACTGCGATTACCGCCGCCTGCGGCCTTGATGACCCCCGCATCCCGTTGGGCAGGTACCGCCACAAAAGAAAACTCATACGCATCCATCGGTTCTCTCAAAATAACATGGCAGGTCTGTCCGTCATAAATGTGTCCTTTTTCATGGCCACAGCTGCCATACTCATTGCCGCAAACAGAGCAAACCGCCCGCCCCATGGCGCAGCCCACCGACACTTCCTTTTTGATACCGGCCTCAATGTCGGCGATCACTTCCTCTGCCGCGCCGCCTCGGCGAATATACGCCCAGGCCTTGATATAGGCACAGCCCTCCTCACGGACCACCTGGGTCTCAAAGATCCGCGCCACCTGCGCATCGGCGCTCCAGTGGTGATCCACGATTCCCGTTTTTCCCACAAACATCTTTGCCAGCTCAGGCAATGCCGCCGTATCAAACCGTTCCATATCCCGATCGATACGGTCATCGCACAGCCGCAGTGAAAACACATAAACCTGCTGCGCCGTCAGCTTTGCCTTTGCCTGGGCATTGATGGCTTCCATCTGTGCCGCTGTCGCTACACCGGCACTTGCCACCTGCGTTCCCTTTTGAATGTTCATTGATTGCCTCCCTCATTTCGAGCCTGGGCCCGATATTTTTCCGCTTGGGCGGTATAGTAATCCGCCTTGGCTTCCTCGGTCGTATCCTGCAAATTCACGTCATTCCACAGGATCTCCACCCGATCGTCCATTCCTTCCAGTGCCAGGTATGTCTTGCAGATCTTCCGAATCACCGGCTCTACAGAACGCCGCAGTGCCCACAGCTCACTGGTCAGGATATCCGCCTGCTGGGTGCTCATGCGTTCGGTGGTGCTCCAGTTCAACCCCAGCAAAAACGGTGGCAAACCGGTCTTTGCCACCAGTTGTTCCAAAATCTGCCGCACAGGGACCTGAGAGTCCAAAATTGGGGCCTCGCCGCCGATCACTTTGATCTCCACATCGCCCACCGCCACAAAATCACGTACCGTTCCGTTTCTGGCATCTTCCATGGCACGGCTCCATTCCTGCGCCACCTGCCGCCCACGTTCCTGGGCAGCTGACGGATCCATATTCTCGTTATCCTTGCAGATCACGCTGTATCGGATGTTTCCGGCTCGTTCCCAGTTGACCCCAACGGTGGTGTAAATTTTCATCAGAATGTCTGCCAGGAAGGGCATTCCCCTGAACAAACTTACTCCATATGGATGGGCCGCTTCGGGGTTTAGTGTAGAGAACAGCAAAAGATGCTGATAAGGCAGCGGTACCATCTGTCCGTGGGCATCGGCTCCCCACAGCTCCATATCCAGAGGGTCATCCCCCTCCATCACCTGCAGTTGGGTCACATCTCCCCAGCAAACCGCTCTCAGTCGTCCCCGATCGACCACCATTTCTCCCACGCTTCGACCGTAAACCAGCAAGCTATCCAAAAAGCCGGACAAAAAGCTGTCAATGCCGACCTGACCGCGGCCGCAGGGTACCGTCTTCAGAAACCGTTCCAGTTTTTCCTGTGCCTGGGCATTCCGGCACTGCACCCCAAATCCGCCGGAAAGCCGAACCAGCTTTCCCACCGCCGCATCCAGCACGGGTATTGCCTCTCGCAGCTGTCGATAAACGCCATCCTCCCCCGCGCTCAGTGGGACAAAGCCACGCAGTTCGCCAAAGGGATGTCCCACAGAACTGCGCAGCTGACAAGCCGCTGCCGTTGTGGCATTTGTTTGATGTTTTCGCTTCATTTTTAACTCCTTTCCTTACGTCCTCCGTTCCACAGTGCAGGCAACGAAACCGCCCTCTTTTTTCCCCAGCACCGTAGAAACAAAGTACCGCATCTCATCCATGGCATGATCGTGTTCCTTTTTGACCCGATCCTTTGCAGGGCTGCTCAGATCCCACACATATTCATCCATTTCCCTGAGAATGTCCTCGCATCCCTCACATATCACGATTTTTCCGCTTTTCAGCAGATCAGCCGTCAGACGGATGCCGCTCAGCACTTCATTTTCCGCCTTGCGCACACGCCACCCTCTACGGCGCAGCACCTCAATAAAGCTTGCCGCCGACGGGTCCACGATCACCGCCGTGATAGGCCGCTGTTGCGCCAGTTTTTCCAGCTCGGCGGCATATTCTTCATCGGTCATCTGTCGCTGTCTGGCTCTGGAATCGAAATAGAATTCTTTCACCCGATACCACACGCCCCCCTGATACCCCCACAGCCCCATAGACGTGGGATTTACCGTCCCATAGTCGCAGGAAATATACCATTTTTCAAATGTTCCCGTCGGAACCGGTCGTACCATGGACTGTTCAAAGAAATCGTATACACGCCCCTCCGCCTGGGCCCATTCTCCCTTGATAAATCGCCTGTAAAACACGCCGCTGTACAGATTTTCATACCGTTGGCGAATGGCCGCAGTCAACGAGGGATTATCTTCCATGGTAAAATGTAGGCGCAGGCAATTTCGTCTGTCCGCCTGCAATATCCATTCTCTGTAAAACCAATGGCTGGGCCCCGCCGGATTGCAATTGAACCATAGTCTGCTTCCATCCACCGAACATCGGGCGCAAGCCTGTTCCACAAAGGAACGGGGCATGAGCGCCACCTCATCAAGCAATATTCCGGCGAACGTAATTCCCTGAATCAGACTTGCCGAGCTTTCGTCACGGCCGCCGAAGATATAAAACTGATTTCGGTGGCCGTGAAATGTCACTGTGACCAGATTTTCCGACCTTTTTTCTTTCCAAATACCCCCCATCCCTCCCAATTTCGGCAGGATCTCCGAAAGAACGTTCCGCCGTAAAGAAGAAATCGTTTTTCCGCAAACACCGAAACGTTTGCCGTCAAAGCTGACCATGGCCCACAGAAAAAAGGAAAGGCCCATCGCCAGCGTTTTGCCCGAGCGAACCGCCCCATCGCAAATCAGCACCTCTTTTTTATAATGAGGATTTCGGGGTGTCCACCAGGTCAGCACTGTCTTCTGCTTTTCGGAAAAAGCCTGATAGCTCATGTCCCCTCCCCGCTGTCCTGCAACGCCTGCAAAAAGGACTCCAGATCTGTTCCCTGACTCTGAGCCAGTGCCGCCAGCTGCTCCAGCGCTTTCAATCTGTCTACCAGCTTGATCTCCACCGTACCTTTTTCATTGCGCTTGATCTCGCTGAGCAGGCCCAGATCCAGTTTTTCCAGTCGAGGTTCTTCTTCCAGTGCCAGCCGCACACAATCGTTTGCCTTTCCAAAGGCCAGTTCCGCCAAACGGCGCGCCACATCCTCTCTGCAAACCTGTCCGCTGCGGATGCGCTCTTTTAGCTTTTTTTCCGTGCCACGTTGTTCCATAGCCGCCCTCCCTTTCATTCCTACCCCAAAACAAAAAAATAGTTGCCCATAAACAGGCAACTATTTTTAATCATCGCTCAATACTCCCAAAAATCTTCGACATTGAAAAGCACCCCATTTCTCGGTACAAGTATTGCATCATACTTGCGCCGCAAATGGGGTGCAGTTCATTTTCAGCAGAACGCCTTATTATTTTGTTTCAGCCGTCAAGACATAGGTCGAACCATACAGATCTTCCAGAACCAGTTGGCCCTTTGCATTCACCTTGATATCTACGCCCAACGAAGACTCCGGCTCCAACAGCAAGTTCAAATCTCCCTCTGCCACCGCAAACTTCAATTTCTCACTTTGGCTGCTTCCATCTGCCTTTGTGTATACGATCTCCACCGTACCTCCGGTCAATGCCGCACCGGCAGTCTGCGTAAAGGTCACTTTATAAACGCCGTCCTCATTATCCTGCGCGCAGTAGGTTCCCGTAAGCACCTCGCTCAAATCGGGCATATCCACCGCATTGACGATCAATTCGCACGTCACATCCGGCGCTACATTCGATGTCATGCGCACCTTGTATGTGCCGATTTCAGAAGCCGTCAATGCCCAGCATTCCACGCCGTTCACTTCCGTTTTCTCCAGCACAGCGGTGTCAGCCCCCTCCACAAGCGCCGCAGAATATGCGCCGTTCGCATAGCCATTGGGCATTGCCAGGAAGTACACGGGCTTTTCGACGAGGGAAATCGCCGTTTCCGCATCGACAAAAGTATTGAATGCAGGACGATACACCTGTGTGTTCAGTTCCGTGGGGGCCTTGCCGGTAACGCTGAACTTCACCGTCTTTGTTACCTGCTTGGTAGTGATCACCAGTTCCCATTCACCGCCACCGACCAGTGTTATCTTCACAACATTGCCGTTTCTGTAAGCGGTGAAGCCGTTGCACAGGAAAATGGTGGGATCGGCCGTCTTTTCCCCATCAGAGAAATACAGCATATCGTATTCCAGGCTGGCAGTTTCCGGAATGATCCCGTCAATTCGGATCGTTAGGCTGTCGCCGGCCTTGCCGACGATGGTATCTCCATCGTTGAGCACGTCCCCGTCATACTTCATTTGGAAGTCCTGAATAATCAGGCTGTCCTTGCCGTATGGATTTTGTGCGTCTTTTTCTCCGACTGTCTGTTCCATTTCCAACTCCAGCTTGTGGGCCATGGAAGCGCCGTCATCCAGGCTTGTGATACCGTTTTCGTCTTCACTGAAGCCATGGGTATACAGGATCTGGGTCACTTTTGCGTTTTTAATGGCGTAGCTTTCATCCAGCGTGAATGTGACGGTATTGATAAAGAAATAGTCATCTCCCTCTACGCCGGTGGTACGCACCATCCGATAGCTGTAGGAGAAGGCATACGTTCTGTTTTCCTTGTCGACGGTTTCCACGTAGTCACCGTTGCTGTTAGGACAGCCCTTTTTGTACAGGTTGGCGATCACAGCCTCCATGCCGTACTCCGTATCAGCCTGCCACCACAGGCCCATTGCAACGCCGTTCATCGCCTGGGTCACATAGGTGCTGCCGTTGACCAGAGAGCCGTTTTCCAAATAAGCATTGATGAGCATTCCCGTATCGGGATCGATGCTGTAGTGGTTTTCGCTGACACCCAAACCGTAGGCATCGCTTTCGGACATTGCCTTGATATAGGTGTAGTTGTCGCCAAAGGCGTACTCATAGTTGATCGATTTGGAAGCAGCAATGTAGCGGCTTGTGGGCGACGACACGCAAAATACATAATGATACTCCCTTACAGC
>CAZVMK010000012.1:0-26290 GCA_964628315.1 uncultured Oscillospiraceae bacterium | reverse complement strand
CCTTGTCAACGGCGAATATGTTGTCGTCGAAAAAATCCAGCACGAAATTCTCGAAACTCCCATAGCAGTCTATAACTTCCAAGTTGAGGATTATCATACTTATTATGTAGCCAGCGGCGTGCTGGTGCATAATAATTGCCGTGGAACCGCTGTGAAAAAAGCATGGAAAAACGAGCAGAATCTCGTTAGAACGACGGGTAAGGGTACTAGGGAATGGACCTCCTCTCAAATGACAGAGCTGTTAAATACAGGTAAAGTCAAGGGCTTTGTTGGTCACCATATGAAGAGTGTAAAAGGTTTTCCGAGCCTTGCGGGAGATCCCAACAATATCCAGTTTTTAACAAGAACAGAACATCTCTTAGCTCATGGTGGAAATTGGCGAAATATTACATATGGGAGGTATATTGGATGAGGTTTCTAACGTTCCTTTCCCAGCTAATTAATCAATACGGAGATAGTTATGCTTATACGGAAAACAAGGTTCTCTTGCTTAATCCGCAGGAACCGCCTCAGATTGCAGATCATTTTATATATTCCCCGATGCCAGAACCTGTTATGCAGCACCTGATTCAATCCTATCGCAGACCCTTTCCTGATAATTTGCTGGAGTTGTATGCATTCACAAATGGTTTGGATCTATTTCGCACGTTGCGGAGTATCACGGAAGAAATAAGTCTTCCGGCAAGCAGGCTTTCTGTCTATGGCGTGCCAATTTTCACCGACAGAAAACACCTTGAACCTTTAAACATAAGTCTGGAAGACCTAAATCGATTTCCCGACACACCCAATAATTGGCTGAAATTTGGCTGTTTTAGAGATATTCGGCATGGCAAGCAGATAAATGAGTATGATCTATATGTAGACACAGATAAATACAATGCGTATCAGGTCGAACGTCTTGGTATGGTGCTCTCAATCGCAGGTGTTTGGAATTCGATAGACGATTGTTTATGTAACTTGTTTGAAGGAATACAGAGAGATAATTAAACGCGCTCATACGAGTGAGCAGTAAAGTGGCATGCGATTAGAAAATGGCATCATTAATAAAAGTAATGCTATATGTATAACAATTCGAAGCCAATAGTCCCCAAAGCACACCGGTTGTAAAAAATCGGTGTGCTTCATTATTGTATGCAGCAATAAATAATGGCAGAGTGATTTGTGCAAACTGCTATCTTGACAAAATAGAACAGTTGTTCTATAATGAGCGCACATTCAGTAGTTCATCCCCCGACAGGCGTTAGGAGGTGCGTCCGTGGCCTATTTATCCAGAGTGCAGCTTGAGCAGATGGCAGATGACAGCACCGTTCTTGAATACGATGACCCACCGTATACACGGTGGGTCTCTTTATTTCAGACTTTGAAGATATTCCTTCTGCTGCGAAGAGATGCGATTGCTTTCCCTCGCCTTTTGAATTGTCTTTCGATGGATCCAATCAGGTAATCGGTGCTGTTGCAGGTACGGCACAGTTGCATCCCACTGTTTGGCCAACGCCGTCGCATAGAACCAGGCGATCATCATGTTGACATAGTATTGTTCGGAGCGTATAGAGGCCGGAATTTCCAGGTATGATGCCTCAAAATGGTCGTCAAGAAAGTACCGCATGAGGCACAATATCGCAAACCGACAGGTATACGTATGCCCCGAGTCTTTCCATTGCAGGATCATTTTCAGGAGCACTTCCCTATTTTGGGTCAGCGCCTTGGGCGACATGGTATCGCACACCGCCCAATTATCGACATAGGGTAAAAAGGTATCAAGCGCTTCCACGCAAAGATCAAAATCCTTTATCTGCCCAATAAACATTCCGTGAAGAATGTTTTCTTCATAGTATTGGTGGGGTAATCGGGTGGTAAAGGCTTCAGCATCATCGGCCAATTCCTTTGCCAGCTTCCGTAGCTGAGGCACCCGAACGCCGATGAAATCCTCCCGCGGAACGGTCGGGGTCAGCTTTGCCTGAAAATTTGCATAGGAAACATCCTGCAATGTAAATAGTTGTTGTTCAATCGTCATAATAAAACCTCACTCATTGCAAAAAACCTGCCCTTAAAATCATTGGGGCAGGTTTTTTATGCCTTGGGATGGCACTTTTCATAGACACTTTTTATCTTTTGATTGATCATGTGTGTGTACATCTGGGTGGATGAAATATCGCTGTGCCCCATCAGTTCCTGAAGCGATCCCAAATCTGCACCGTTTTCCAAAAGGTGAACGGCGAAACTATGGCGCAACGTATGAGGCGTGATCTCTTTTTCGATATGTGCGGTAGACTGATAGTGCTTTAATATTTTCCAAAAGCCCTGACGGCTCATGCGGACACCGGAAACATTAACAAAAAGAGCCTCTTCTCTGGGGTCTGCCACCATAGCGGCACGGACATCCTGCAAATACGCACTCAAAGCCCGAAGGGCCGCCGGATAAAGCGGAATGGTTCTGGATTTATTATCGCCGGAACATTTGATAATCCCCAGTTCTAAATTGACATCGTCCACATTCAGGCCGATAAGCTCCGAAACACGGATACCGGTTGCGTACATGGTTTCCAGCATGGCTTTATCCCGATATCCTTTGGAATCGGTCAGCGCAGGCTGCTGGAGCAACAATTCGATCTCACGACCGGTCAGGATTTGAGGCAGCTTTTTCTCGCCCCGATCTACATGCACATCCGTCACCGGAGTCTGCTCCAGGAAGCCGGAAGAAACCAAATAAGCATAGAAATTCTTCAGGCTGGCCAGATGTCTGGACAAGGTGGTGCCGGAGCGGCCCTCTGTCTGAAGATGATCCAGGTAGCAACGAATATTCAGTTGTTGCGCATCCACAACATCCGTTCCCTCACAAACGCGCAGCCAATCCGCAAATTGGCGAATGTCACGCATATAGGAAGCAACGGTGTTGGATGATGCCTGCTTTACCTTTGAAAGGTAATTTTCATAGGCAGTGATCAGATCCAACATGGTTCATTCTACCCTTTTCTTCTCAAGTACAAAAAGCGAAAAAGAAATGACTACCAGCGGCATGGCCCAGCAGTCATAAATGCCCGATTTCTGTTCACAAATACTATACCCTAAAAGTTTTCAAAATTCAAGTAAGAAAAAGGAAGTTATGTATTTTTTGTAAATAATCACCATTTTTATGTCAACGCATTTATGTAAACTCCGAATGTCGATTTTCCGCAATTATCTGCCCTTAAAGTGCAAAACGGAAGATATGGGGGTATTTGTTTCCAAACACCCCCAAAATCTTGTTTGTGCAATTTTTGCCCATCTCGGATTTGAGGGGTAAATTCAATTTACCCCTTTGTGCAATTTGCACACTCATATCTTATAACGCCATTTTGAGGCTTTAAATTTTCCCTTTTTTTGCCGTGTTCCCGTTAATCCGGCCAGCAGGCAACTGCCGAGCATGGTCAGCAGTGCAGGCACCATGCCGTGATAAGAGCCACCGAAAAACAGGGCATTGCAGCATACAAGACTGACATAGTACATTCCGCCGCAAGCCAGACACACTTGCAGACGGTGATGCCCTATTTTCTTTGCTCCAACGATTCCGCCGATATAGGAAGCCAGCAGAACTACGGCCACAGCCGCCGGTGCCAGAATGGTTTCCGAAGCTCCGCCGCCTAATACCAGAAATGTCAAAAAGACCGTTACAGCCAAAGTCACCGCCCAGCTGGCCCCAAATCCGATGGCCAGTCCCGCCGGAATAGATGTGGCTGATTTTGTTGCGCTCAAATGCTTGGACATATTGAACCTCCCCTTTCATATCATCTTTATGCTCCAAGCCCAGAAAAAGAACGGTAAAAAACCGCCCGAAAAGCAATGCTTTCCGAGCGGTATACAAATTGGTCTAATCAGACTTCTACTTCTTCCTCGGCAGGTGCGGTGCCGGTCAGAGCCTGCAGTTTTGCACGGGTTTCTTTGACCTCTTCCAAAGACTGCATGATAGACTCCTGGGTACGGCGCAGTGCATCATCCATGTAGGCGTTGCTGGCCTTGTGGAGCTGGTCGATCTGGACTTTGGTCTGCTCAACCATTTCGACACACTGGCGCTTTGCCTCCTGATAGATGGTCTGCTGGGAAACCAGAGCCTCTGCTTCCTCTCTGGCGCGCTGAACAACGGTCTCAGCCTCACGGCGTGCCTGGCTGATCAGCTCGTTGCGGGACTCAACGATGGTGCGGGACTGCTTCAGCTCAGCAGGCAGCTGCGCGATGATCTCATCGAGCAGGTCCAGAGCTTTGTCACGCTCCAGAATGCACTTATCAGCAGCCAGAGGCATGGATCTTGCATCCTGAACCATGTCATACAGGGATGTGATCAGGTCTTCAATATGTTTCTCGTTCATTAGGGGATTCCTCCTTAACGTTTTTCATTTATTTTTCTCTGAAAATCCGGAATGATCTCTGCCGGTAAAAAATCAGATAAATCCACATTGTAAGAGCCCAGCTCTTTTACGGTACTGGAACTCAGATACATATATTGGTGCTCCGCTGTCAGGAACATGGTATCCAGTTCGGGATTGATTTTATGGTTGATCAACGCCATCTGGAATTCATTTTCAAAATCGGAACCTGCACGCAGACCTTTGACAATGACACAACTGCCTTTCTTCCGTGCATAATCTGCCAGCAATTCGTTGGAACAGTCTACCTCCACATTGGGCAGGTCTTTGGTGATGCGGCGAATAAGTGCCACTCTTTCTTCCAAAGAGAACATGGGATTTTTTCCGGCGTTGACCATTACACACACGATCAGCTTATCAAAAATGCCGGCCGCACGCTGGATAATGTTCAAATGTCCGGAAGTGACCGGATCGAAACTGCCAGGATAAATTGCTATTTTCATGTATTTTCCTTCCGATATAGGGTGATCAGAGTTTTGCCGTATTTATAGTCTTTGGAACGAACATAGCCTGGATACTCCCATGGAAGCTCTTTGTCCAGGGGCCGTTCACATACTATTATACCACCAGATTGCAAAATGTCAATTTCTGTGATGGATTTTATCGAATTTTCTAAAAAAACTTCTGCATAAGGGGGGTCCAGAAAGATAATGTCAAATTTCTCTTTACAGCGGCGCAGATAATCCATATAATCCGCCCGAATCACGGTCCCCTGCCCTTCCAATTTGGTGCGGCGCAAATTTTCCTTTATCAGCTTGCAGGCAGGCTCGCCGGCATCTACAAAAACAGCAGACCTTGCACCTCTGCTCAGAGCCTCTATGCCCAACTGGCCCGTTCCTCCGAACAGGTCCAGAACACGTGCGTTGGGAATGTCAAAATTGATAATGCTGAACAAGGCTTCTTTCACCCGATCGGTTGTTGGCCGCGTGGTCAAGCCATCGGGCGTTTTCAGATTTACGCCACGCGCTTTTCCTGTGATTACTCTCATTTTTCGTCCTCTGTTCTTTCGTGGAAATGCAGATACACGGTCATTGCCGCATCTCTGGGCAGTATTCGTTCCAGTTCCGACAAATCAGCCTGCCGGATGGCGGATATTGACTTGAACTGTTTTAAGAGCTCCTGTTTCCGCTTGGGGCCGATACCGGCAATATTATCCAATTCCGAATAACGCAACCGCTTACTGCGCAACTGGCGATGGAATGTAATAGCAAAGCGGTGAGTTTCCTCCTGAATAGTGCCGATCAACGAAAAGACACTCTGATTGCTGTCGATGGCAATCTCCTGCCCCTGGGGGGTCACCAGAGCCCGTGTACGGTGGCGATCATCCTTGACCATGCCGAACGTAGGGAAAGCTAATCCCAGTTCTTCCAGCGCACGAAGGGCTACGTTGGCGTGCTCTACGCCGCCGTCGATAAGCAAAAGATCCGGCTTTTCATCAAATCCCTTGTCGCCGGCTTTATAGTGGGCAAATCGGCGCTTTACGACCTGATGCATGGAAGCGTAATCATCCTGATTTTGGAGTCCTTCCAGCTTAAATTTTTTATAATCACGTTTTCGGGGACTTCCAT
The DNA here is from genome assembly GCA_964628315.1 of uncultured Oscillospiraceae bacterium. Lineage (GTDB taxonomy): Bacteria > Bacillota > Clostridia > Oscillospirales > Oscillospiraceae > Faecousia. The sequence goes on along the minus strand of CAZVMK010000012.1, from coordinate 20,322 downwards.
CGCAGAAAACCACCATGCTTGCAACGATATCCGTACCGGAGATATTGGAAATATCAAAAGATTCGATCCGCTTAGGCGGCTCCATGCCCAGCATTTTCCCGAGAAGGACCAGGGTGCCGGATATCCGTTCGTCCTTGTCTGTGACACGCTGGGCTTCCTCAAAGGCATTTTTATTGGCAAGCTCCACCAGATGGGCATTATCCCCCCGTTGAGGAACATGAAGCTTGGGGCGGCGGTGGTACTGCTGCTCCATCAGCTCCGAAAACAGCTCGCTGTCTTCCATCTCGAAGGGCAAAAGCACCCTCTTGGGAGCCAGTCCACGACTTAAATAAAATTGCTTCAGCAAGCTGCTGACAGTCTCCTGCTTGTCATCCGGCCGTGGGAACAGTTCGTATTCCTTATCCAACAGATTGCCGCCGGAAAAGTGAAGGACGGCAAAGCAGGCCTTGGTTTCGGTCTCACCATAGCCGACCACGTCCGTATCCGCCAGTGAACCGGCTGTGACAAGCTGCTTCTGGCTCAGATTTTCCACCGCATTCAATCGGTCACGAAGGCTTGCGGCCAATTCGAATTTCAGTTCATCGGCAGCCGCAAGCATCTGCGCGCGGATATCTTCCGCAACGGATTTATAATTTCCCTGCAACAATTGCCGTGCCTGCTCCATCCGCTGACGGTACTCCAGAAAGCTAACGCTCTCCTGGCACCATCCGGCGCATTGATTCATGTGGTAATTTAAGCAGGGCCTCCCCTTGCCCACGTCCCGTGGAAACACACGATTGCAGTTGGGCAGTTTCAGTGTCAGGCGAATGGCCTCGATCATGTCATTGGTCACACCGCGGCTACCGTAAGGACCGAAGTATTCCGCTCCGTCATCGGCTATCTTATTTGCCAGTGTAATTTTTGGATAAGGCTCTTTCATGTTCAAGCGCAGATACGGATACCCTTTATCGTCCTTTAAAAGGATGTTATATTTGGGCATATAGCGTTTGATCAGGCTGCATTCCAACACCAGCGCCTCAAATTCCGAAGCTGCCACGATCACGTCAAAATGATCGATGTGGCTGACCATCAGACGGGTTTTCGGGGTGTGAGACAGGTTGTCCTGAAAGTACTGGCTGACTCGATTTTTCAGTTTTTTCGCCTTGCCCACATAGATGACCTTATCATCCGAGTTTCGCATAATGTATACGCCTGGGGCATAGGGCAGGCTCAACGCCTTTTCTTTCAGCTCATCAAATGTCATAACCGCACCTACAAAGAACCGCCTCAATGCCGACGCACTGAGGCGGAACATATTTTATCAGTAAATATCTCTTTGCAGCAAAACTTCCAATGCGTTGACGGCGGCTTCCGCATCGCTACCATCGGCGGTCAATGTAACGGTGGTGCCGGTGACGATACCCAGAGACATGATTCCCAGCAGGCTCTTGGCATTCATCTTGCGGCTACCGGATTCCACCCAGATGGAGCAGGTGAACTCATTGGCTTTTTGCACGAAATATGTAGCCTGCTTATTGTGCAGGCCCGATTCGCAGCGCACTACGATCTCTTTACTAAACATGATACTACACTCCTTATCCGCAGAAAACACTGCGTTCTTCTTATATGATATCAAAAAAGTGGCAAAAGTCAACCAATTTTCTTACAAAATCAGCGAAGTTCCGCAATCGTCACGCCATCCTCGCCCTCACCATAGACACCCAGGCGGAAAGATTTGATAAAGCGGTTTTTGCGCAGGCTCTGTTGTACCGCCGCACGAAGTACACCTGTGCCTTTGCCGTGAATAATTCGAATGGAGGAAAGGTTCGAACGCATGGCCTCGTCGATATAGCGTTCCAATACGCAGATTGCCTCCACGCTGTCCATGCCACGCAGATCGACCTCAGTGGCTGTGGCGGCCACTTTCATCTCGCGGCCGGAATGTGCCGGTCTGGCTGACTTTTGCTGATAAGGATCGTTGCCCTCCAGCAAATAGATCTCATCCGCTTTGGCGGTCATTTTCAGAATGCCTGCCTGTAAAAGATAAGTTCCGTCCTTGTTGATGGCAATCACAGAGGCTTTCGTGCCCAACTTCAGCAATTCGACGGTATCGCCCACCAAAACACCACGGCTGGGTTTCGGCCGTTCCTTTTGAGGCGCTTTGGCACGAAGTTTCTCCTCTGCTTCGTTCAGATTCCTGCGAAGCTCTGCCTGGCGCTGATTAAGTCCGGTCGCATCGGCACTGTCCTGCAACTGCTTGCGCAGTTGTTTCAGTTCTTCAGAGGCCAAATTTGCTGCGGCTCTGGCTTCATCGATGATGTATTGTGCCTCTTTCCGAGCCGCTTCCATGGCCTTTTCTTTCTCTTTTTGCAGTTGGGCATTGTACTGTTCGCTCTCAAGCTTGATTTTCGCGGTTTCACGGCGTAGGCGCTCCGCTTCTTGCCTTGCATTTTCCATTTGCTGCCGTTGCTGTTCCAGCTGGAAAAGCACATCTTCAAAGTCTTTATCGCTCTTGCTGACCAAATCGGATGCTTCTTTCAGAATATCCTCTGAAAGCCCCAGTTTACGGGAAATTGCGAAAGCATTGGATTTGCCAGGAATACCGATAAGCAATTTATAGGTAGGCCGCAGTGTTTCCACGTCAAATTCGCAGGAGGCATTGATCACGCCCTTTGTGCGCATGGCATAGAGCTTCAATTCGGCGTAGTGGGTAGTCGCTACCACACGGCTGTTCATTTTTCGACAAAACTCAATGATCGCATTGGCCAGCGCCGCACCTTCCGCCGGATCGGTACCGGCACCCAATTCGTCAAACAGCACCAGTGTTCGATCATCGCATTCGGCCACAACATCCACAATGGTCCTCATGTGGCTGGAGAAAGTGGAAAGGCTCTGGGCAATGGATTGTTCGTCGCCAATGTCAGCGAGAATGGACTCAAAAGTAGAGAGCTTGCTTCCATCCCCTGCCGGTATATGCAGACCGCATTCGGCCATTAAAGTCAGCAAACCGATCGTCTTCAATGTGACCGTTTTACCGCCGGTGTTGGGGCCTGTGATGATCATGGTATCAAAATCGGTGCCCAAACGAAGAGAAACAGGGACGACCGCCTTTGGATCAATGAGGGGATGTCTTGCCGACCGCAACTCCACGATCCCCTTATCGTTCATCTGCGGTGCCCAGGCACGCATTCTGTATCCCAGCTTTGCCTTAGCAAAGATAACATCCAAACGCACCAGAATACGGAAGTCATCGTTGATACCTTCCTGATAAGCTGCTGCTTCGGCGGACAGTTCCGCCAAAATTCGCTGGATTTCCTTTTTTTCCTTGATCTCCAGCTCACGCAGAGCGTTATTGGCATTGACTGCAGACACCGGTTCGATAAAATAGGTAGAACCGGAAGAAGAAACATCGTGCACGAGTCCAGGCACTTCCCCTTTACACTCCGATTTGACCGGCACCACATAACGTCCCTGACGAATGGTGATGATCGGTTCACGCAGATACTTGGCATAGGCCGGAGAAGATATGATCTTTTGCAGTGTATCGCGGATTTTTCCCGCCTGCAGGCGCATATGGCGCCGAATATCCGCCAATGCGGGCGAAGCATTGTCGGCAATTTCTTCTTCCGACAAAATAGCACCGAAAATGCGGTCTTCCAGATATTTATTGGCAGTCAGGCAGTGAAACAGGCTATCGAGCACAGTGGTTTTTTCGTCCTCGGAGACATAGCCTTTTACCATTCTGGCACAACGCAACACAGCGCCGATCTCCAACAACTCTTTCGGCTGCAAACAGCCTCCACGGTCCGCCCGTTCCAAAGATGCAGATACATCACGGACCTCTCCGAATGCAGGATTTCCTTTTCGGGTGCAGAGATCCGATGCAGCGGAAGTCTCTGCCAGCAGCGCCTGTACTTCCTCCAGATCGGACACGGGCCGCAATCCACGGCAGGCTTCCTTGCCTGCCTCACTCCCTGCGCATTCTGCCAGTTGCTCCAAAACAAGGGGCAGTTCCAGCTTGTACAGGGACTTTTCGTATAATTCAGACATGATCGATCTCCTGTATGTTTAGAGATTTGTAAAAATCCAGCGTAGAAAAGCCCCTTTCCAGCTGGGTGCATAAGTACCCTTCCGTCACCGAGGCAAGCTGCTCCATGGCAGCGCCTCCGATATCAAAAGAGAACAACTTTTTCGGTTCACAGTAAATGATATAACGCATGGCATCCAGAACGCTTGGGGCAATGGGCATTCGGATACCGCTGCTTTCGGATTTTCCGCAGCTGTCACACTCCAGAAGTCCCTGAGCAATATCAAATCGATTTGCGTTTTCTTTTCCGCACAGATGGCAGGCCGTCAAATCCGGTGTATAGCCCCCCAGAGAAGCCGCGCGAAGCTCGAAAACCGCTTTTATCTGGCACTCGGGTCTGTCCAGTTGGTCAAGGGCATACAGGCAGTTCAGCACCAGCGCCAGCAAATCGGGATTGGGCATATCTTCCTGAGAAAGCACCTCGGCAACCTGGGCAAAATAGGTCCCAAGGCTCAGTTTTGTCAAATCTCGCCGCAAACCGTGAAACAGAGCGATAGACTGTGCCTCATTGACGGTATACATCCCCCGATAGTCAAACAGCACGAATTCGCCGTAGGCAAGAAGTTGGCAGGGAGCGATCAGCGGACTGTTTTTTCGTCGCAGTCCACGGGCTTTCAGTGTCAACTTGCCATGTTCAGGGGTCAATACGGTCAAAAGACTATCTTTATCATTGTAATCTGTTACCCGTAGTACCAGCGCTTTCGTCGTTAGATACATGGTTTATTTCCGTCCTTTTTGCTTGACAGTAGAGCATATAAGCTTCCGGCGATCCGGTTGCCATAAAAATGTTCCAGTAATCTTTTTCGGTCATAAAAGTATCCTCCCTGCTGTTAGGGTGGCCGTGGTCAACGGATTTTACAACAGGAAAATCTTACTCTTTATATCCGAAGTTGCGCACCAGCACATCGCTGTCACGCCAGTTTTCCTTTACTTTGATCCAGGTTGTCAAGTAGACTTTTGTTCCCATAAACTTTTCGCAGTCTTTTCGCGCCTGGGTGGAGATCTTCTTCAACATTTCCCCGTTTTTCCCGATAATAATTCCCTTATGGCTGGCCTTTTCGCAGAAAATCGTCACATCCAGGTCGATGATACCGTTGTCACGCTCGGAGAAGGTATTGACCTCCACCGCCGTGCCGTGGGGGATCTCCTTATCCAAATTCCACAGCAGTTTTTCACGGATGATCTCCGCCATGACCTGCTTTTCCGGCTGATCGGTCGTCAGGTCATCAGGGAAAAGGAAAGGGCTTTCCACCGTATATTTTTCGCATTCTTTCAGCAGTTCTTCCACGCCATCGCCGGTTTTTGCGGAAATGGGAATGATTGCATCAAACTTAAACGCATCACTGTAAACGGAGATCACTTCCAAAAGCTTATCCTTTTCCACGGTATCGATTTTATTGATAGCCAGGATCACAGGGCAGCGGGTGGCTTTTAGCTGCTCCAGCAGTGCCTGCTCCTGGGCACCGACGGAGGCAATGGGTTCCACGACCAGAATGGTCATATCCACATCGGAGATGGACTCTTTCACCGTGCTGACCATGTAATCGCCCAGCTTCGTGCGTGCCTTGTGAAAACCTGGAGTATCCACAAATACAAACTGCGAATTTCCACGGGTAACGATACCGCAAATACGGTTACGGGTGGTCTGGGGCTTGTTGGAAACGATGGCGATCTTCTCGCCGACAAGATAGTTCGTCAGAGTAGACTTTCCCACATTGGGACGTCCTGCGATCGTTATCATAGCGGTTTTTGTTTTCATATTTCTACCTCAATTTCAGTCACGTGCCATACCGGAAATTTTCGCAGCAATGGCTTCTTCACGTGTACGCATCTGTTTTTTCATTTTACCCTCGTCTACATGGTCATAGCCCAGAAGATGAAGCATGGAGTGGATCGTCAGGTAGCCGACTTCCCGACGGGTGGAATGGCCGAATTCCTTAGCCTGAGCGGTCGCCCGCTCCAGAGAAATACACATATCTCCCAGGGGGCAAAGGCCTGTTTCCATGTCCAAATAGGACTCCCAATCTGTCGGAGGATTTCCTGGCTCCAGGGTGAACATAGGGAAAGAAAGCACATCCGTTGGGCGATCGATATTTCGGCTGGCCTTGTTGATAGCGTGGATTCCCTGATCGTTTGTCACCAGCACATTGATCTCACAATCGGCGGTAATGTTCTCCACTTTCAGCGTTTCGTTGATACAGCGGCGAATGACCGACGTGACCAGTGGTTTCTTGACGGTGCAAATGTCAAATGTGATATTGACTTTATTCATATTTATTTTTCCTCCGATAATTGCCGTGGTAGGTCGTGTTCGGCTTTTTTATTTCCGGTTTCTTATCTGCTTTTTCATAGGCGTTGATGATCTGCTGTACCAGTGCATGGCGAACCACATCGGCACTGGACAGCCTGCATATCGCAATATCATTCACATTCTCCAGCACACGGACAGCATCTTTCAGGCCGGATACCTTATCATCCGGCAGGTCGATCTGGGTCACATCGCCGGTGATAACGATTTTCGAGCCGAAACCAAGGCGTGTCAGGAACATTTTCATCTGTTCTCTGGTGGTGTTTTGCGCTTCATCGAGGATGATAAAACTGTCGTCTAACGTGCGTCCTCTCATATAGGCCAGGGGGGCAACTTCAATGGAGCCCCGTTCCTGATATTTCTGGAACGTTTCCGGTCCCAGCATATCGTAAAGCGCATCATAAAGAGGCCGCAAATAGGGGTCGACCTTGTTTTGCAGATCTCCTGGTAAGAAACCCAGCCGCTCCCCTGCTTCTACCGCCGGTCGGGTCAGGATGATCCGATTGACGGTCCTTTCACGAAATGCGGCGACTGCAGCAGCAACAGCCAAATATGTTTTGCCTGTACCTGCCGGACCGACACCAATGGTGATGGTATTTTCCTGAATGGCTTTCATGTACTTTTGCTGGCCGACGGTTTTGGCCTTGATGGGCTTTCCTTTGGCGGTGATACAAACAACATCTTTCGCCATTTGAGCGATCTGCTCATCTTCTCCCTGCTGTACGAGGGTGATCAGATAGCGCACTCGTTGCTCATCGATAGTCTCCCCTTTTGCAGCCAGCATGAGAAGACTTTCCAGTGTCCTTACCGCTTTGTCTACCGCTTCTTCGTCACCGCTGACTTTCAATTCCGTCCCCCGATTGACAATAGAGACGCACAAAGTCTCCTCGATGCGGCGGATATTTTCATCGAAAGAACCGAAAACGGCGATCATATCCTCCACCCGTTCCGCACTGACAATCCGTTCTGTTATTTTACTCATTGATATGCTCCTCCGGTCGTGTGATGCCAATCATTTCATAGCCGCTGTATATCCCTTCCATGGACATATAGCTTTCATTTTGAAAAAACAGCTCGTTGGCCGATATAATTTTTCCTGCCTGCATTTTCTGCGGCAAATATCGTGCCGCAAAATCCGATAATATCTGCTGGGTTTCCTGGCATACCGTCAAATCGGTTTTGTAATCGTCACATTGCTCCCATGCGATGGCAATAGGCAACCGGAACCCTCCAGGCAGGGTCAGGTATTTTTCTACATATATTTTAGCACAAGTGGTACCCGAAATTCCACTACCTTTAAAGAAATTTATTCGTTTTTTTCCGATTATTAAAGAATATTTTTTCGAAGAGGTCGTTTTTTCGGTTCTCTGCAGGTATTCTGTCGGCAAGAGAGCGGTCAAACGGTGCTCTGTATCGGCATAAATTTCTGCTTTCGCCTCCGTGGCTTGGATACAGATACCGCAATCGGTATATCCCGAAACAAGGATCTCTCCCTTTTTCACGACCTGTCCCACTTTGCAAAGAGCGTTTCCTTTCAGAACGGTCATTTCTCGAACCACGCCGTCACGGACTGCAACAATGCTGCTGACTGTTCCCTGCATCGTTTCCGGCTGGGTCTGATTGCGTTCCCGAACAGTGATCACGGCTTTGCAGCCATAAGTATTGACCCCTGCCCATTGCAGTTCCGGCATGGCGGCAAGCAGCGCATTTTTCATCTTCTCACTGCGTACTTCCCGACGGGAAGACCCGAATCCGATGCCGCAAGCGGATGCGATTTCTATGATCTGCTGGGAGGAAACGGACCTGTTCCCCTCAATTTCTACAAAAAACACCCTTGTAGGGACCCAGAGAGAAAAAAGAAATATCCCCAACAGGCCAACTGTCAAAACCGGACGCTGAAAAAGCCTCGTCAAACGGTAATAAAGTCCCCGATGACCCAAAATATTCAGTTGCGCTCCTCGTTTTTCGGCCAGTTCATTCAATAAATGCAGTTGCTTTCTGCTAATCCAAAAATTCAACCGGTATTCATCCTGTACGGTGGCATCCTGCAGTTCAATATTCGCCTTTCCGATTGCATTGAGCATACGTGGCAAATCAGCGGATACCAACTGCGCTTCCACCATGCCTCCAAGTGATCGCCATAACTTCATTCGGTTCGCCCCCTCAGTATCTCAATGCCGTCAATTCGACCGATAATAACAAGTTTTTGCCCCGACATATAGCGCAACTGCAGGTTGCATCCCGTCACACAGATCGCACCGAAACGGACTCTGGTCTGTATTCTTTCGGTGCTGTACTGAATGACCCCTTTGTGATTTTCAATCAATACACGGCCGTCCCCTAACAACTCAACCACCGGTTGCCGTGGAACCGGCTCCTCACATAAATCGGTTTCATCCAGCAGTTTCCGAAAAAAAGATGATCTTGATGCCATTGTAACACCTTCCTCCGAAAAAGTATATGAAAGTGTAAACACTCATATAATCTTTCGAGGTGATAGACAATGAAACATTCCAAATTTGCAGGCGGATTTCTGGGGATCACAGGTTTAATATGTCTGATTTTTGACAGCAAAACGGCCATATCCGGCGCTACGGAGGGCGTTTGGACTTGTATAGAAACGGTCATCCCGTCACTTTTTCCCTTTTTTGTCATTTCATCCCTTTTGACCGGCGTGTTAACAGGAAAATCCGTTCCCGTCCTGGAGAAAATAGGAAAAATATTGGGGATCCCTCTGGGTGCGGAGTCGCTGGTCATCATCGGATTTTTGGGAGGATATCCGGTCGGCGCCCAATGTGTTGCGCAAGCTTGCAAATGTGGCCGTCTTTCCCGTGAGGACGGAGAAAGAATGCTTGCTTTTTGTTCCAACGCAGGCCCAGCTTTCCTGTTCGGGCTGGGAGGTGTCCTGTTTGAAGATGTTCGCATCTGCTGGCTCTTGTGGATGATACATATTTTTTCCGCATTAGCGGTGGCCGCCGTAACGCCAAGAGCCGGTCAAATTCCGCTCTGTCCGACAGAACTAAAATCCGCAACGTTGGTCGAATCGCTACAGCACGCCGTAAAAAGCATGGCCATCGTTTGCGGATGGATCATCCTCTTTCGAACGATCATCAGCTTTTGCCGGCGGTGGTTTTTGTGGTATTTCCCCAGTGACATCGCATTGCTGTTAAGCGGACTTTTGGAACTGACCAACGGCTGTTTGCTATTGACCGATATTTCCTCCTTAGGCCTGCGGATGGAACTGTTTTCTCTGCTTTTGGGTTTTGGGGGTATCTGCGTTCTTTTGCAGACAAAATCGGCACTGTTGGGCAGTCCTTTACATGGAAAAGCTTATTTCCCTGGAAAAGTGGTGCAAAGTGCCCTGAGTTTTCTGCTTTGTGTGATGGTTCAGGGCTTTCTTCCGGCACCATCACGCTATTATCCATCCGTAATCTTTTTGCTTCCGGCGGTTGCCGTATGCCTTTGCTACGGATTTTACTGTGCAAAAGGGAAAAATTTCAGTAGAAAAGTGCAAGCGCATGGTGTATAATGGAGCCAAGCTTAATCGGGAGGTCGATCCACCATGAAAATTTTTCGCAAAAAAGTCGAGCCGGCCTGCTGTTATTGTACTTATGCAGTAGCAGTCGACGAAGACAAGGTCACCTGCGCCAGAAAAAAGAAATTTATGCCACCGGAGGGAAAGTGTCGCCGTTTTCAATATGATCCGCTGAAGCGGATCCCCGCCAAGCAAAAGGCGTTGGATTTCTCAAAATACGAAGAATACGATTACTCTCTTTAAGGCAATATCGGGCCGTCCCAGTGACAGCCCGATATTATTTTATCATGTTCTTCTGGTGGTCATGTCAACTGCCAGTTGACACAAAAAGGCGCTGTCTTCAAAAGCATCCATGGCTGAAATCGCATACTGGGTGTACTTTTTCACCAGTTCTTCGCATTTTTCCAGGCCATACAGGCGAACAAATGTATTTTTGTGTTCATCGGTGCCGACACCTTTACCCATTTCTTCTCTGGTGCCGATCACATCCAACATATCGTCGCGAATTTGGAATGCCAGTCCGATACCGGCGGCAAATTGGCAGGCAGCATCATACTGTTCTGCGGTAGCACCGCCGGCGATGGCGCCCAGTGCGCAGGCGGCATTGATCAGGCAACCGGTCTTCCTGTTCTGAATGTCCAGGACTTCCTGTTCGGTCAGCTCCCGATGCTCGCTTTGAATGTCCAATACCTGACCGCCTACCATGCCCAACGATCCGGCACATTCCGCCAAGACCGCAACGGCGGCAGGGACATCATTCTCGGCTGTGGATGCAACCGCAAATGCATCTGTCAGCAGTGCATCACCGGCCAGCACCGCCATTGCCTCGCCAAAAACTTTGTGATTGGTAGGCTTGCCGCGGCGGAAATCGTCGTTATCCATGCAGGGCAGATCATCGTGGATCAGGCTGTAGGTGTGGATCATCTCGATGGCGGCAGCGTAAGGCAACGCCTTGTGCCAGTCACCGCAGGTCATGCGGCAAAATTCAAAGGCTAAAATCGGGCGCAGGCGTTTTCCCCCTGCCTGCAAACTGTACTCCATTGCGGCAAACAGTTCTTTTTGAGGTTCATGATGAAAACGGGCATACCACTGAGCCAAATAATCCTCAACCGCCTGACGGTATTGCTGTTCAGTTGCATTCATCGGAAAAATCCTCCAAAACAGGACTGCCATCGGCGGCGGTCATGACTTTTTTAACCTGCAACTCTGCCTTATCCAGCAACTTGGAGCATTGGGCTACCAGGTCGGTTCCCTCCTGAAATAGTTTCAGGCTTTCCTCCAGCGCCACATCTCCCCGTTCCATGGAGCGGACGATTTGTTCCAGGCGCATCATATTTTCTTCGAAAGTCTTATTATTTTCGTTCATATCATTTCTCCTTTACATCGCAGACGGTGGCGGAAAATTTGCCGTCAGACAACGTTACCTCAACACTGTCTCCAACGTGGACATCTTCTATATGGCGCAGGATCGTTCCGTCCTCTCTGTGGGTGACGGAATAGCCGCGGCTGAGCACTTTCAACGGGCTAAGCGCATCGAGTTTGGATGTCAAAGCAATATAGTCCTGCTTTTTTCGGCTGATTTGCTGACTTTGAACGGTAAAAAGCCGATTTTCAAGCAATTCGAGAGACTTTTTTCGCTGTAGCAGATAGCCTTCGGGACTTTTCATTGCCGAACTTTGGGACAGGAAATTCAACTGACGGCGTGCGGCGGTGATCTGGCGTTGAACGGCCGTAGCCATAGTGGCGCTCACGCTGTCCAATGTTTGCCTCAAGGCATCCTGATCGGGCACCGCCAATTCTGCGGCATTTGAAGGCGTTGCGGCCCTCAGATCCGCCACAAAGTCGGAAATCGTTACATCCGGCTCATGACCCACCGCCGAAATAACGGGGATGGTCGACTGATAAATTGCCTTGGCCACAAGTTCATCGTTGAACGCCCACAGATCTTCAATAGAGCCGCCTCCCCGCCCGACAATCAAAAGATCCGCCAGCCGATGGTAATTGGCATAGGCAATGGCGGCGGCGATTTCTCCAGGTGCCTCTGCTCCCTGAACACGAACAGGTAACAACACCACCTGCGCCAATGGATAACGCTTGCGCAAAATCCGCAACATATCATGCACAGCCGCACCGGCGGAGCTGGTAATAATGCCGATGGTGCCTGGCATTTTGGGCAGAGGCTTTTTATGGGCCTGATCAAATAACCCCTGGGCCGCCAGCTTCGTTTTCAGCTGCTCAAAAGCGGCATACAGATCTCCCACGCCATCCAGTACCATGCCTGTGCAATAAAGCTGGTACGCACCGTCTCTGGGGTAAACGGATATTTTACCCATGGCGATGACCTGCATACCGTTTTCCGGCCTGAAGCGAAGCCGCAGGGCGTTTCCTTTGAACAGCACACATTTCAGTGCGCCGCCCTCATCTTTCAGCGTAAAATAGTGATGGCCGGAGGGATACATTTTGTAATTACTGATCTCGCCTTTCACCGCCACATTGATCAATAGGCGGTCATTGTCCATCATAGCACGAATGTATTCGTTGATTTGGGTAATGGTCAGCACATTCTGCGCCATGTCACTTTTCCCCCATTCTGCTTGCCAGTACCGCTACGCCCATGGCATTATCGGTGGAAAATTCAGGCTTAGCAAAGACCGGTTTCAATGGCGCCAATTTTTCGCGCAACATGGAGTTAGAGGCCACGCCGCCGGAAAAAACGACTTCCAAACCGGAATACTCTTTCAATGCGTTGACTGTAGCCTGATAAACCCCGTGGCAAACACAGCGCAGTGCATAACCGGATGTTTCTTCCGCACTGTGGGTCTGCGCATACTGTTCCACCTTATTCTGGACACCGGACAGAGAAAATTCTGTTTTCGGACACTTCACCTTAAAGACATCGTTCTCCTTGGCGCCTTTACTGAGGGCATCCACATGTTTTCCGGCCGGAAAAGGAAGCTGTAGCATTACGCCGGTCCGGTCGATCAGCTGACCGGCTGATATATCCGTGGTTCCGCCGATCCTGGTACAACGGACATTTTTTCCCTCCGGTTCCACCAGCAGCAATTCGGTGGTTCCACCGGACAGATGCCAGGCAAGATGGGGGTGATCCATCAGGTCAAGACGGCCGGCACTCCACAAAGAAGCCGCCACGTGACCTTGCTGATGGGATACCTCAAAAAGAGGGACTTTCAGCAACTGTGAAAGCATCATCGCATGAGAATAGCCCACCATAAAACAGGGCATATAGCTTCCCTCCACTGCACGGGGTCTGGTGCTGACAGCCACGGCTGTTACTTCCTCCTGCCTGACATGGCAAAATAGCCTGCCGGAAAGCTCCGGCAGGCTCTTGATGTGAGAAAAAACAGCATCGCTTTGGCGCAGACCCAGCTGTCCCTGTTGTACGGGAAGCAATTTGGAACAATTCACACCGTCATTTCCGTCGAAACAGGCAATAGACGTGGTGTAGTTGCTGGTATCAATGCCAATCACGCTCATTGAATATCCTCTTTCTCTGTCTGAGCTCTGGCAAAAGAGCCCAAAATACCGTTGACAAACGAACCGGTATCGTCACCATCGTATTTTTTAGCCAGGCGAACCGCTTCCGAAACAGCGACGCCCGTGGGCACATCCTCCACATAAAGGATCTCGAAAATCGCCAGTTGCATGATGGCTCTGGTCAAGCGAGAAATCCGGCCGATATCCCAGCCGATGGAATAGCGGCTGATATGCGCATTCAGCTCATCCTCTCTGCTGGCGACACCGCCGACAACGGTATCGATATAGCCACGCTGGCTGTTGCTGGGACGATCGGCGTAGATCTCATTTTCTTTCGCCAGCAGTGCATAATACTCTTTTTCCAGTCGAACGGCTACTACCTGCTCCGGCTCCTCGCCGGTAAACTCTCTGCCGTAAATCAAATGTACTGCCAATTCTCTGGCATCAGCTCTTGTCATATACTCCCCTTACTTGCGGACGATACCGCACACGTTGACGTTCACACCCACGACCTTAACACCGGCCACAGACTCCACCTCGGATGTCACATTGCTCTGGATCTCTCTGGCGGTGTCGACCAGATTATAGCCGTAGTAGAGCATGATATTGCAATCGACCGTCACTTTATTATCGGAAGAAATATTGATTTTAATGCCCTTGCCCCAATTCTTTTTGAGGAGCTCTGCGATATCGACACTGGGCTTGTTGCTCAGGCCGGCAAATCCTTCGATTTCACACAGTGCCTGCAACGTGATGGTTGCCACCACATCTTCGGAAATCATGATTTTTCCCTTTTGCTGCATTCGGGTAATGTACTGCTTCTTATCAGCCATTGGAATTACCTCCTTGTTATTTTTGCGCCCGTTGGCACAACAGACTTTTCTCTATTGTACCACAATTCCAAAAAAATACAACTGTTTTTTCCGAAAAATAGGAAGCGGAAACAGACCTTACCATCCGTTTCCGCTTCCTTGACTTTTCAGAGCACTTCAACGACCCGAATATCATTGAGGGTCAGATCCGATTGTGTCATTACAATGTCGGCAATGATCGCCACATCCGCCTGCTGCAATCCCCCCTCGGGAGAAGCTACCGCAACGGAAATTCCCTTTTCGGTGATGTATGCAACGCAGTCGGTGTATCCCTTTGCGATCACCAGACTTTCGATCTGCGCTTCGCACAGGGCATACTGGATGATCTGTTCCAGCTGTTCATTGGTTTTGGCGACCTGTTCCTGATCGCCGTATGCCATGGCCTCCTGTAGCAGAGATACAGCGCTGTCTCTGGCCTCCTGCCGTGACAGCCGAACAGCCGCAAAATAGTCCGTTGTGGTAGACCCTGTATTATCGCCGACGGTTCCGCCCACGGCCAGCAAATCATCATCCAGGATCTTGTCGTTATTGATCACATCCTCCAGATTTTTGGTATCCTGGCCCCCGTTGTATACCCAGTTGAGATAGATTCCCGAACATACCGTCAGCAAGACGGCACCGGCAATCAGGTTCTTTTTCATGTTCTTATTCATAAATCAGTTCCTCCTTATTACTTCATTTTCAACACTGAAATTTGGTCCGCTCCCAAGCCGGTGGCTTTGGATACGGCTTCAACCACCGCCCATTTGATGCTGGGATTATCCGCTCCCTGACAAACGATCACCGCGCCTTTATAGGTCGCCGGAATCACTTGTGTGATAAGAGGTTTTTGATTTTTTTCGGAGTCGGTGATGATCACCGTCTCTTTGCGCACTGTGGAAGAGTTTTCCGAGGTGCTGACATCTTCATCACTGTGATAAACGGTGGTCTCCCCAGTCGAAACAGTGAGCAACACTTTCACTTTCCCGACTCCCTCCATCTGTCCTAAAATTTCTGCCAGCAACTGCGCTTGATCCGCGCTCTTTTCTTCCGTTACCGTTGTGGTCTGTGTTTGCGTTTGTTTTTCACCGGATGTTTTGCTCGGAACCGTAAGCAATATCAGTCCTATCAGAAGAATGATGATGGGATATCGGTACTGATAAAACCATTTAGGGATCTTCCCCACTACTTTTCCTATGTCCATTTTTGATTCTCCTTTGATATGCCCAGCTGTTGTTCAATGAACGATTGCAACTGTATTTTAGCAAAAGGTGATGCGGCCCCTGCAATTCGAACGGCCACAGGTGTCGGGATATCGCCGTCCGTTACTTCCACTGTGACCTGGATCTCAATTCCGATTTCATTGGCTTTCTGTAAAATGTATGCACCGGTTTCAGCCTTTATGATGTCCGCCAGCGCATTTTGCGCCTGTTTTTCGCCCAGCGCCGCAGCCGCTTGGGCTTCATCGGAAAAATTCAGGGAGAAATCCTCGAAAATATCGGCGCTTATGTTTCCCAACGGTTGCATGATGGTGAGCACAAGCAGCAGACCCGTCAAGACTTTGACCGGTTGCCCCGACCTTTCTTTTCCCAGAAAGCAGTTTATGACACCACACAGCAATGCCGCACCGCTAACTGCTAATAGATATTCGCGCACCCCATCCATTATGTCATTCCTTTCATAAAACAAACCACGCTGATCAACTGGATCATGCAAACAGAGCCGATCATAGCCAGCACAAATCCCATTGCAACCGAAAAATCTTCCAGAACGTTCGACATCGCTTTCGGCGCAAATACGGCACAGATCGCCGCCGTCAGTTTCAGGAGCAAATAATGGATGCCGATAGATAAAAACGGGGCAACCGCCACCGCAAGTACTGCCAGCATACCCGAAACTCCTACCGTATTTTTTACAACCGATGCACTGACCAAAACCGTTTCCGAAGCATCCGACAGAATGCCTCCCACTATCGGTATCATGCCGGAAATCGTCAACTTTGTGGCCTTGAGGGCGGTCTGATCTGCACTTCCGCTTATTACACCGCTAATGGTGATATACCCCGTAAAGACATACAGGAGGATTTTAAACGCCCAGTTCATCGCCGTTTTACAAAAGTCTTTCAGTTTCTGCAAAACTCCGTCTTCCGAAAGACCGTTGACGATTGCCAGCAGAAGGTAGATATACACCATTGGGGTCAAAATCCCAGAAATCAAATTGCACAACAACGTATCAAACAGTGCCGTTGCGCCATAAAGAGAGGTGGCAGTAGCGGTTCCTCCCTGGGCCGCCAAAGCCGCTGTCATCACAGGCAATAAAAGTTTTCCGTATTCGCTGATTTTCCAGACGGTTTCTGTTCCTGTTTCGATCATGGAATTTGCACTGCCCACAAGCATCAGCGCAATCACCATGATGCCGGCCAACTCCGCAATCGCCTTTGACCTGCCGTCAAATCCACGTATCAACGAAAGGATCAGTGTCGTGGCGATCAAGCCAATACACACCTTTAGACTGTCTGCCATCTGAGATTTTTCCAAATCGAAGGCTTGCCGAAGCATATACCACAAGCTCTCTGCAAAGCTTTCTTCTTCATTCGGAAGAAGCTGCTCGGCATCATCCGGTACGGTCGGCGCAACAATACCGGCGGCCGAAACAGGCAATATCACCATTAAAAGAAGTATGCCCAAAAATAACAATTTTTTCATAGGTGATCCAATATCCCCTTTATCAGTTGTAAAAAAGCAGTCAACATTGGCAAGGATATCCAGATGATCGCCGCGACCGTCAGAAACTGAATTGACTTCCCCATGGCGCTGTTACCGGAATCTTCACACAGCAATGACACGATCTCCCCCGTGACAGAAATCCCGACAACTTTCAGTAGAATCTTTAACATCTGAGAATCTAATCCGCTGATTTGCTGAACGGATCGGATAAAGTCTATGACAGGCTGTAAATAACCGATGGCAGCAGAAAGGACAATGGCGCAAACCAGCAGTGTCAACAGTCCCCCGATCCCTTTGGCATTATCCTTTAAAATAAGGCCCAAAACCACTGCCAAAAGTGCCAATGCGATGGTCCGAAAAAACTGGTCCATATTAAAACTGAAACAGGGTCTTCACCAGTTCAAACAGCTCCGAAATTTTCTGCGCAACGATCATCAGCACCACCACAAGCCCCGCCAGGGTGGTCATTGTGGCCTGCTCATCCCGTCCGGAGCGTGTCAGCACCTGATTTAAGACCGATACAATGATACCCACTGCCGCAATTTTAAAAATCAGGTCGATATCCATACTCATAGGAATAAAATCACCAGCCCGATTCCGGCACAAATACCCAGCGTTTGATAGTTACGCAGGCGCAACTGTCGGTTGCACCTGATTTCTTCCAAATCCCGTCGGCACAATGCCGCTGAGGCCTCCAGTCCGGCGATTTGCCCCTGTAGGTCAAACTGCCCCAGCGTTGAACCGATATTTTCGAAGTGGCGCCGTATCGTAGTTGGCACCCTTGAAACCGTTGCCAGAGTCGCCGCCATGCAAGCAGGTGCATCCGCAACGATCTGTGAGTCCAGCTCCGTGGCCAACTGAAGAAATACCTTTTTAATCTCCCCATCACTGATTTCTCCTGCGCCCCGACACAAATCGCTCAGTGGGCTCATTCTGTAGTTCAGTTCCAGGATCATCCAGTCGAGACATCTTACCAACTGCTCTAACGAGCGTTCCAAATGTCGGTGATTTTGACACATGGAAAACCCAACACCACCGCAGCCAACAATGACTAAAATGCAACCCCATAATTTCAACATCATCTCACCCTTTCCGTCCGCCAGGACTTGTCCATTTGTAAAATCACGATTCGATCAAACAATCCGCTTGAAAGCAAACGTCCGTAAATCGGTCGACCGTATAGATCCTCAAGCGAAGTGGCATGAGCGGTGGCCAACAACGAAACGCCGCACTTTCCTGCCTGAATAAGGCTGTCACAGTCCTGCACCGCGCTCACTTCATCCACTGCAATGCAGGCTGGCCCCATGACCCGAAGGACCGTTTCCAGACCCACATCTTTGGGACATCCGGTGATAATATCTGTATTGGTTCCTCTCGGGAAATTCGCCGCCGGTGGGAATATCTCACCTCGCTCATCCACCACCGCAACATTCTCCCGTTGGGAGCGCCGGCGGATCAAGTCACGGAGCAATGTTGTTTTTCCGCTCCCAGGCGGTCCAATCAAAAGAAGGGATTCCTGATATTTCCACAAATCTCTGCTTATCCCAACAAAATCACGGCAAACCCGAATATTTAACGATGAAACATTTCCGATTCCGCACATTCTCCTGTTGCGTAGCAACGCCTCACCACACATTCCGATACGATGGCCGCCTGAAACGGTGATATAGCCCTGAGCTGTTGAGGACACGGTCCAAGGCGAATAGCGGCACGCCATGTTGACCACAAAATTGAGGTCCTCTGTCCGGACATTGTAGTCAACATAGATATTGTGCTCCTTTTTCACCAATGTCACAGGCTGGCCGCTCCGCAAACGGATCTCCTGTAGCGTATCCCTGCCCTGCCTGTCCACCTCACTGCGCAAGCAAGGCGGTAGCACGGCCAGCAATTCATTCCATGCACAGTTCATTTCCATCACTCCTGCTTCATTGTATGCCTGTCCCAGTCCGGACATGACAGATACTCCGCTTGGAGGTAAAAAGTACGAACTTCATCCGTAAATTGTTAATTTTTTGCGGTTGCAAAAGCTTTTCTTGCATTTTGGTAAATGATGGTGTACAATAAAAGAAAATTTTTCAGGAGGTAACTAATATGCCAGGACCAGGAGGCGGAGGACACGGCGGCGGTGGCGGCCGTGGCGGTAGTTTCGGTGGAGGCGGCCACGGCGGTGGTGGTTTCCACGGTGGCGGCGGTTTTCACGGAGGCCATCCTCATCATCCCCCACATCACGGACCCCGTATGGGTGGCTGGGGTTGGGGCCCCAGAGGCGGCGGTTGTCTCGGCGGTCTGCTGAGTATGATTTTCATCCCCATTATCATTGCAATTTTCCTGATCGTGTTTATTTTCGGTAGTTTGACCGGAAATGTCACTTGGGATAATTATGATGAAGATGTATTCCAGGAGTACACCAACGATAAGTATTTCCAATACTTCGGCGATGAAAAAGACGCCGAAGATCAGCTCTTGATCGTATTCCTTACTTATGAGGATAATTACCAGTTCAGTTATCTGGCCTGGTCCGGCGACCATCTCAACAGTCAGGTCGATGATATGCTGGGCAATTCCTACACGGAACTCGGTAGACTGATGAGCAACAATATCGCAAGCGACTACAAGTATTCTCTGGGCAAAAACCTTGCCACGGTCATCGAAAAACTGACTGACTCGGTGGAAGACCTGCAGTTGGAAAGCAGCTTTAAAGACAGTTGTAAGGCTGACCATAGCGGCGCAGAGGGCAAGTTCGTAAATAATACTTCTCTCTCCATTTCGTCGTCTACCGTCGAAACCGCGCTCAATGAGTTTGCCGAAGCGACGGGTATTTCCGTTGTGCTGCTCGTTGAGGACAATGTCGAGGTGTTCGGCACGAATAACACTCCTCAGATCATTGCCATCGTTATGCTGGCAGTCATCGTCGTTATCGTGGTCGTTGTTATCAGCAATAAAAAGAAGAAAACAAACGAGTCCGATAACCGCTACGGTTCCAACGGTCGTTATTAACCAAAAAGCGCAGAGCTACTTTGAATCTCCCCCTGCCTTACGGCAGGGGGATTATATTTTGTAGATTAATTTTCTTCGATTTTTAAGCGACCACAGTAACCGTTTAACGATGCTTTATTTGAGAAACAAATTCTTTGCTCTTTTTTCCCGAATGGAAGAACTTTATGGCTTTACAAAATGGAAATTTAGTGTTATGATATATCCGACAAAAAATGAATACTTTAGGAGGTATTTTGTTTTGGCAAGAAAATTCAAGACTATGGACGGCAATACTGCTGCCGCCCACGTTAGCTACGCATTTACCGAAGTAGCTGGCATTTACCCCATCACCCCCTCTTCCCCCA
>CAZVMK010000011.1:0-26791 GCA_964628315.1 uncultured Oscillospiraceae bacterium | reverse complement strand
GGCATGAACGTCATCGCTTATCAGCGCCATCCCAAGCCCGAGTACGAGTGCGATACCATGCACTTCGTTTCCCTGGAGGAACTGTTCAAGACGGCAGACATCATCGCCCTGTCTACCCCTGCGTTGGGTGAGCCCATTATCAATGCCGAAACCATTGCAACCATGAAAGACGGTGTCGTCATCATCAACACTTCCCGTGGCGCCAATATCGACGAAAACGCCCTGCTGGATGCACTCAACAGCGGAAAGGTTCGTGCCGCCGGTCTGGACGTTTGGAACGAAGAGCCCACCAAGAACGAGGCACTGTCTCAGCATCCTGCCGTTTCTTCCCTGCCTCATATCGGTGCATCTACCGCTGAAGCGCAAAAGCGTATCGGCGCTGAAATCGTTACAATTATCAAGGACTTTGGCTAATGTTTGAAATCACGCTGCTTGCCATGGGCAAGCTCAAGGAAAAATTTTACATATCCGCCTGCGAGGAATATTCCAAGAGACTGGGCGCATATTGCAAATTTACCCTTTTGGAATTGCCGGAGGTTCGGTTACCGGAGGATCCCTCCCCTGCGGAGATTGCAGCAGGACTTGAAAAAGAAGCGGATACGATTTTTTCCAAAATCCCCAAAGGTGCGTGGCTGTGTATTTTCACCCCTGAGGGAAAGGAACTTTCCAGCGAAGCATTCGCTCAAAAACTGGCCGATGTAAAGCTGGGCGGCAAGAGCAGTGCCTGTTTTCTGATTGGTTCCTCTTTCGGTATTTCTCCCAGGGTAAAAGCAGCTGCAGATCTCAAGTTGTCCATGGGGCCGATGACTTTCCCTCACCATCTGGCACGTGTCATGGTTCTGGAGCAGCTTTATCGGGCAGAAGCCATTCAGGCCGGAAGCAAATATCATAAATAATTCAGGCGGTCTTCGAGTTGCTCGAAGACCGCCCCATTATTTTGTAAATTACCTTGACAGGCGAGGTACTTTGTGTTATCATGTCTTCACTACATCGGAAAGGAGTATTTCAGGTGTCTATTGCAGGCGATTTGATACGCGGACACACCGATGCCATTATTCTGGCACGTCTTTTGCGGTCCGA
Organism: uncultured Oscillospiraceae bacterium; assembly: GCA_964628315.1. Lineage (GTDB taxonomy): Bacteria > Bacillota > Clostridia > Oscillospirales > Oscillospiraceae > Faecousia. The sequence goes on along the minus strand of CAZVMK010000011.1, from coordinate 25,711 downwards.
CAGCTATGGATATGAAATCAACAAGACCATCTCAGCCCTGTCCGATGGTCGATTTGAGCTGAAAGAAGCCACTCTTTACACTGCATTTAAACGTCTGGAAGAACAGGGATTCATTGCTTCATATTGGGGCAGCAACGGGCCTGGTGCACGTCGGCGGTACTATACCATTACTCCCGAGGGCAGAGATGCCTGCCATCGCCTGCTTCAGGAATGGCAGGAAACCAAATCCATCATGGATCGACTTTTAAATACGGAGGAAGAAAAATGAGAGAACAACTGGCTTCCTATGTGGAGCTTCTTTTTGCCGGAACCTCCGGCTGTGAAGATATGAAACAGGAAATCCTGCAAAATACATTGGAGCGCTATGACGACCTGATTGCACAGGGCAAAGCGCCGGAAGCCGCCTATCGGCTATCGATCTCCGGTATCGGAGATATCAACGAACTTCTGGGCAACGAAACTGTCCCCTGCTCCACGGCCGCGCCCGTCAAGCCACAGGGATCATCCGTTGCCGGTCGGATTTTAAAGGCTTTCGCCATCTTCTTATACATCATTTCCCCCATTCCCCTGTTTGTTCTGGAAATGATGAACATGGAGGAGATCGGTCTGTGCGGCACACTGGCTATTTGCGGCGTTGCCACTGCCCTATTGATCGTTGCAGGCTCCGTGTCTAGGCAGCCAAAGGCCAAGCCCGACCAAAAGCAGGAAAAGCCGAAAACGGAAGATTCCCTTTATAAGGCCATTTCCGCTCTTATTGTCACCTTGGGAATTGTAGGCTATTTTGTCATCAGCTTTTGGAGCGGTGCCTGGTACATCACTTGGGTCATTTTCCCTCTGGTTGGAGCGGTCAAAGGCCTTATCAATGCAATTTTTGACGTGGTGGAGGCAGAAAAATGAAAAGGAATGCCATTCTCAGAATCGTTATCTATTCCCTGCTGATCCTGCTTTTATCCTCCGTGCTGGTAGTTGGAGTCTTAGGAAGTTTTGATTTACCCACATTCATAAGCGGTGGATTATCTTTAAGCAACGGATTACCGAATAGTACGAAAGCCCCTCAGGCCACCTTTGATCCCAGCGAAATCGACGAAATCTTTATCATCTGGATCAGCGGAAATGTTACCGTCAGTGCCGAAGAAAGGACAGACATTGCCTATCAAACACTGCGCAAAGGCTCAGACCTTGATACTGCTTATAGACTGGAAAACGGCCGCCTTACCATCGGTTTTACTCAAAAATCCTTTGTAAGCGGGAAAGTCAAAGAAAAAGATTTGGTCCTTTCCATCCCAAATACTTGGAATGGAAAGGTGCTTGAAATCGAAGCAGTTTCTACAGACATAGAGATATCCAACCTTGCAAATCTATCCAAACTGGATATTGAAAATGTCAGCGGAGAAATCAATGTCCGCAATTCAACTTTCACAGAAGTCGAAATTGAAACCGTGTCCGGCGGCATCTATTTGGCAGGAACTTTTTCACAAATCGATGTTGAAGCAATTTCCGCCAAATGCACCATCGATGCTGTTGAATGTCCCAAAACCATTGATATCGAAACCGTTTCCGGCGAGACATTCCTTTCACTGCCTCAAGGCTATGGTTTTGAATTGAGCATCGATGGCATCGGCAAAACGGTACATACCACACTTCCCTATCAAAAAGACGGGGACCGTTATATCAGCAACGGAGAATTGGGCAACTGTATCATCGATGTTGACAGCGTTTCCGGCAGCGTTACCATTTCACCCCGACAGTAATGTGATATTAAAAATTCCCATCTGCCAACAACGCAGATGGGAATTTGTTTACTGAAAGAGTTCCAGCCGGTAGCCCTCTCCTTGCAGGAAATCTATCACATCGCCAAGAATGGTGGCATTTGTTACAGATACTGCATGGAGAAGATAGATGGCGCCCTTGTGATGCCGTTCGGTCACAGTTTGATATCCTTTTTCCACGGTGGGCTGGGCATCCGGATTCCAGTCGGCATAAGCAAAGCTCCAATGGACGGTTTTATAACCCAGGCTCTGCACAACGGCCAGAGACTACTCGGAATACGCCCCCGTAGGCGGACGGAACAGGTGCATCTCATAGCCAAAATGTTCTTTGACGTAGTTGTGCAGGGTCATAACTTCCTCTACCATCTCGTCAATACTGATATTTGCCATGGAGCTGGGATGGTTTGCGCTGTGATTACCCACAGCGTGACCCTGCGCGATCATCCGCTGTACCAGATCGGCATTTTTCTCGCAATAGGACTTGGTAACAAAGAAAACCGCTTTCACGTTTTTCTCTTCCAAAGTATCCAAAATCCACTCGGTCACTCGGATGGTTTCACCCTTTTCATTGACAAAACTGTATTCATAGCCACAGTCAAAGGTCAGGTAGACCGTATCGGTTTCCGGTGCAATGAAATTTGCATCGTAACGGCCGTATGTTGCTTGCAGTCCATCGGGATAAGGGGGGCGCTGTCCGTTGGAAGTTACGCCAGGACCGTAAGACAAGGACTGGCTCGACATGGCCAAAAGTTGGGTCCTGGTATAAAGGGAACCGATCATCTCATCCTTACCCTCTGTGGGAGGTTGGGTGGGTTCGTTTGGCTCCGTTGGTTCCTCTGTTGCAGCGGGTTCTGTTTCCGTTACAGGCGGCTCCGTTCCCGTTGGCTCCGAAGATGCGGCAGTGCTATCTTGTGTTGCATCGGTGGGGTCGGGACTTTCCTGGCCGTCCTTTAAAAGGCATATTGCTAAAATACCAAGCAACAACAGGACACAGCACTCCACCAGGATGGTGTAAATCAATTTTGAATTTCGGGCAGTTCTCTTTCCCATCTGTTTTCTCCTTTTTTAAAACTCTCCGGCATGGAACATCACCGCAGACAGGGCGCACAGCGGTGCAGTTTCACAGCGCAGGATACGCCCGCCTAATGTACAAATTTGCAAACCGGCCAGACGGGCCTGTTCTACCTCCGATTCCTCCAGGCCACCCTCAGGGCCCGTTAGCAGGCTGACGGAAGAATAGCTCTTGCTGTTGAGCACTGCCTGCAAGGTCAAGGCGTGTTCGTTTTCATAAAACAGCAGTCCCAAATCAGCCTGTGCCGCTCGCTCGATTGCCGCCTGATAGGACGGCAGAACGATCACTTTCGGAATTCTGCCACGGCCTGACTGCTCCGCCGCAGACACTGCTATTTTCTGCCAACGCTCTATTTTTTTAGAAAGGCTTTTTTCGTCCGGTTTGGAAACGCATCTGGCGGACGGAAAAGTAACGATTTCGTAAGCTCCCAACTCCGTAGCTTTTTGAATGACGTGCTCCAATTTATCGCTCTTGGGCAAAGCCATATAGATACTGACCCGAACGGAAGCTTCCGATGTGCTTTCTTTACGCTCAACAACGGAGAAAAGAAGTTGCTTGTCGTCCTCCACACGGCAGAGGCATTCTGTCCCCTCTCCATCGCATAACATAACCGTTTCTCCGATTTTCAAACGCAAAACTTTTGCGTGCTGGGCGTTTTCGCCTCGCAATGTGATTTGCTCCGAAAGCAGGTCCTGCGGTTCAACAAAAAATCTCGTCATATTCGATCCTCCGACATTTCTCATGCCATTAGTGTATCAGATAGGAAGAGATTTTACAAGGGATTTTCTAAACTTTCCCTCTTTTTATCTGCCAAAAAGGGGTCAGGCTGATGCCTGACCCCACATTTGCATCTATCAAATTTCTTCCACCTTAATGGTGTTGGTGTTTCCAGTCTTGCCGTTGATGGGGCCACCGGTCAGAACCACGCGGTCACCCTTTTCCAACTTCAGAATGTCCTTCGCAGCCGCCAGCGCGTGATAGAACATCACATCCATGGAAGTGAACTGGTCAGCCAGCGTGGGATACACGCCCCAGCTCATTGCCAACTTTCTCCAGACCTTTTCGTTGGTGGTGATGCCGATGATGGGCACAGGGCAGCGGAAGCGGCTGACCATCATGGCTGTCTTGCCGGAGACGGAGCTGACCACGATTCCCTTTGCATCCACATCGATGGCCATGGAACAGGTTGCATGGGAAATTGCATCCAATGTATTCTGGATCTTAAATTCCGATGTCAGGAAGCGATGCTTGTAAGAGGTGTGCTGTTCGGTGTACTCGGCAATTTCTGCCATGGTCTTCACAGCTTCCACCGGATATTTACCGGCTGCGGACTCGCCGGAAAGCATGATACAGGAGCTTCCGTCATACACGGCATTGGCCACATCGGAAATTTCGGCACGGGTGGGACGAGGATTATAAATCATGCTCTCCAGCATTTCTGTAGCGGTAATGACCCGTTTGCCCAACAGGCGACACTTGCTGATCAGGTACTTCTGAACCGATGGCACTTCCACGAAAGGAATTTCAACACCCAAGTCGCCACGGGCGATCATGATGCCCTCGCACAGCTCACATATCTCCTCAATATTCTCCACACCGGAACGATTTTCGATTTTCGCCACAATGTCAATATTACTGCCGCCATGGGCGTTCAGGAAATCATGCATTTCCTCCAGATCCTTTCGGCTGGACACAAAGGAAGCTGCAATGAAATCAACATCATTTTCAATACCGAACAGCAGATCTGCCTTATCCTTTTCGGACAGGTAGGGACCACCCATGACCTTATTGGGGAAGCTCATGCTCTTGCGGTTGCTCATTGTTCCACCGGTAATGACACGGCAAATCGCCCGTTTACCGGATAGTTCGGTCACTTCGAAAATCACAAGGCCGTTGCATACAAGAATACGGTCGCCAACGCTCAGGTTCTTCACCAGATCCTTATAATTGACGGAAACAATGGTCTCATCGCCCTCGACATCCTCCGTGGTGAAGGTAAAGATATCTCCGGCCGCCACCGTGACACTTCCGTTGGCGAAGGTGCCGATGCGATATTCTGGACCCTTTGTATCCAGCATGATGGCAATGGGCATTTTCAGCTTTTCTCGTACACGCTTGACCAGATCGATCTTGCGCCTATGTTCTGCATGGTCGCCGTGAGAGAAATTCAGACGGGCAACACTCATGCCTGCAAGGCACATTGCGGTCAATGTTTCTTCGTTTTCGCTGGCAGGACCGATGGTGCAAATGATTTTTGTCTTTCTCATATACTTTACCTCTTTATGTAAGGGTTTGATTTTCGTCTTCTAAATAGTACCACAATTTTGCGCTGTCGTCAATTATCTAATTCGCACCGAATAATGTTCCATCCAATAATTTATTTGCAACATATACACAATCGTTTGCGGTCTACGCATCAGTTGGCCATACCATGGCCAGGCAAAATCCTGACTTAAAAGCTCCTCCAGTGCCTCTTTCCGAACAAGTGAAAAAATCGGAGCATTTTTATCCTGCAACAGATTTCGGAGCATTTCTGAGACGATTTCCAGATACCGAGGGTCATAGGTTTTGGGGAACGGGCTCTTTTTTCGATAAAGCACGCTTTCCGGAAGAATACCCTCCATGCTGTAGCGTAACAAGCCCTTTTCCCGTCCTTTATGATCCTTATAACACCACGGCACACCATACAGGTATTCGGCAATATGATGATCGCAAAACGGCATCCGAATTTCCAGCCCGCAATAGGCGCCCATCCGGTCCCCTCGGTCGATCAACGTCTGCATGAACCATTGGAAATTCAAATTCACCAATTCCTTGATCCGTCGATCCGTTGGACTGTTATCAGGCAGAATATCTACATGGGATATGGTGTCGTAATATCGGCTGTACACAAATGCTTCCGGCTGAATTTCCCGAATGATCCAGTTTTGGAGCAATGCGCTCCGCTCTTTTGTAGTCTGCGCCCAGGGAAAAGTATCCACATTTCTCATCCTCGGGTCACGATACCAGGGGTAGCCTCCGAAAATCTCGTCGGCGCATTCTCCTGAAAGTACCGTGGCCGTCCACGGCCGTATCTGCTTGCAAAATGTCAGCAGAGAAATGTCCACATCTGCCATTCCAGGCAGATCACGGGCAATGGTCGCATCGGCAATTCCATTCACCAGATCTTCCGGCGTTAAGACGGTTCTATGATGGTTGGAACGCAGGAATTGCTCCATGATTTGAATATACTGCGTATCCATGTTGGGCTGAAAAGCATTTGACTCAAAGTATTTTTCATTATCCTGATAGTCAACGGAAAATGTATCCAAACGCTTTCCCTGGCTTTCCAGTTCTTTTGCACACAATACGGAAACGATACTTGAGTCCAATCCGCCCGACAGCATTGTTCCGACATTTCCATCTGTATTCATTTGGCGAAGTACGGAATTTTTCACCAAATCGCAAACTTTTTCTGCCGTTTCTTCGAAGGTGTCCGTATGCTCCCGATCCCTCAGTTGCCAATAAGGACGCAACCGCAGGTTGCCTCCCCGATAAAAGCCACAGCATCCAGGCTTCAGCTCTTTCATTCCGTAAAACACACCACTTCCAGGCGTTCGGCCAGGTCCTAACAGCAGGATCTCCCCTGCCCCCTGCGCATCGATCTCGGCCTCAACCGTCGGATAAGATAAAATCGTTTTTATCTCGGATGCGGCCAGCAATCCACCATCTTTTTCCATATAAAAAAGCGGTTTCACACCCATTCTGTCTCTTGCAAGGAACACCCTTTCCTGTTGACAGCATAAAATCATGATAGCGAATGATCCATTCAGTTTTTCCGGCATTTTTTCTCCCCACCGGATGAAGCAGTGCAAAATCAATTCCTCAACGCACTCGCTTTTCAGCTCATGACCCATATGCTGCAATTCCAGTCTTATCTGCTTTTCGTTGAACAGCGTTGCATCGCAACAGAGCACATATCGTTCCCCTTCCCAGTCCAGCACATAGGGTTGCGCGGCATTTTTATCGCCGGCGGAAAGCAGAGCTTTTCCTGCCTGCTCATAACACCGATGCTGCTGGGAGCCTCTACGTTCCATGGATCGTGTCATCTGCTGGATGACCCTTTTATTTGTCGGTAAATCGAATACTCCGGCAATCGCACTCATGGCATACGCCCCTTTCCGCAGCCATTTTATGCGCCAAGACATCTTTTTGTGCGTATGAATTTCTTTTTGGGGCATACTGTTTTGGGGTGATACAATGAAAGACAGCAAAGAAATCCTTGCTTCCGTTTTACACACGACACAAATGGGTCAAACCGGAATACGCTCCGTTCAGGACAACGCCAACGGTACCCAGCTGAAACAGGAACTGGAACACCAACTGAAGCAATACGATGCCATTGAAAAAGAAGCATTGCGCCTGGCCGTCAGCCGTGGTTGGAGTTTGACAGATGTGCATCCTGCGGTTCGGAAAATGTCGGATATGATGGCGCGTGCCCGTTTGATGGGCAACGATGTAGACTCTAAAATCGCTGCAATGCTGATTCAGGGCAACACCAGAGGTATGATTTTGGGAATTCGCAACCTGCACCAAAGTGACGGTGCCGATGCTCAGGTGACGGAGCTTGCCCAAAAGCTCATCGACAAAGAGTCCGTCAATATTCAGAAAACTCAAGCCTATTTATAACGCTCCTACGGGAGCCTACATAGCACATTTTCAATTTTGGTGCATAGAATAGGAAAGTGAAATAACGAAAGGAGTGGTTACTCTGCCTGATATCGGTTACATAGATGTGCTTGCTTATACCAGTGTGGCCCAAATCCCGTTGGAAAATGTGGCGATCACCGTCACCGCCACAGACGGTACCGCCATCGCCATGCGATTGACCGACCGAAACGGCTCCGTGGCTCCCATTGAGGTTCCGGTTCCCGAATTGTCAGCCGGACAATCCCCCAACACGGGAATTCGACCGTATACAGCCGTCAACCTGTATGCACGTCTGGAAGGATATGAGCAAGTGGAAAACGAAAATTTACAGGTTTTCCCAAACACTGCCACACGTCTGAATTTGGAAATGATTCCCCTGTCGGAACTCCCCTCTGCATGGGATAAAACCGTAGTGTTCGATACACCTGCCCAGAATCTGTAAGGAGTGCTGCCATGCCAACCGTCATTCCTTTTGTACCGCAGAATATCACTGTCCATTTGGGGTATCCCAGCGCCGCAGCGGCTAATGTGACGGTGCCATTTGCCGACTATGTAAAAAATGTCGCATCCAGCGAAATTTATCCGACGTGGGAAGAAAGCGCACTGATCGCCAATATATTTGCCATTGTCTCATTTGCGCTCAATCGTGTCTATACCGAGTTTTATCGCAGCAGAGGCTATGATTTTGATATCACAAGCTCCACCGCCATCGATCAGGCATTCGTCAATGGCCGCAGTTATTTTGAGAATATATCAAGATTGGTCGATGAACTTTTCAACGATTATATGCGCCGGCCTGGCTTCGTAGAGCCTCTGGCGGCAAAATTCTGCAACGGGACCACCGTCACCTGCGAAGGGCTGAGCCAATGGGGCAGTCAAAATCTGGCCCAGCAGGGCTATGCCTCTCTGGACATTCTGCGAAGCTATTACGGAAATATCGAAATCGTGAATAACGCGCCCATCATGGGCATTACCTCCTCCTACCCTGGCACTGCCCTGCGCCGTGGAAGCTCCGGCCCCTATGTGGTGGTGATCCAGGTCGCACTCAATCGAGTTGCCCAAAATTATCCGGCCATCCCCAAACTTGCATCTGTTGACGGGATTTTCGGAAGCCGAACGGAGGCCTCTGTGCGTGCTTTCCAACAGATTTTCGGTCTTAGCGTAGATGGCGTTGTCGGAAAAGCCACATGGTATGCGTTGGTGCGCCTATACACGGCCGTCACCCAGCTTTCGGAGCTTCGAAGCCAGGGCCAGCAATTTTACAGTGTCAACTGGGAATATCCCGATGCGATCATCCAAGGCAATCGCGGTGAAAAAGTTCGTCTTTTGCAATATATGCTGGCGGTTCTATCCGAATTTATCAACGAGATCCCCACCGTGACTGTGGATGGTATCTTCGGGCCTGCTACAGCTTCTGCCGTTCGTGCCGCTCAAAACTTTTTGGGATTGCCCGTAACGGGCGTGGTCGATGCCACGACATGGGATGAAATCTACGATCAATTTTCCGGCATTGAGAACACCACACTCCGCAGTGAAGAAACATTCCCCAATGTGGGTGGTAACTCCAACGTCAACAGAAATCGCTACAGCCGAACCTCCACCATGACACAATTCCCTGGAGAGAATTTACAAACAGGAAGCCGTGACAGCGTGAAACAGGAGGTAGTACGATGAGACCAGCAACTTCTTTTATCGGCCAGCCGGTACGGTCACTGCAAACCATGCTCCGTATTCTGGCAGAAGATGACCGTTCCCTTTCGGCTGTCATTCCCGATGGCATATACGGAAGTCAAACCAGAAATGCCGTATCCGCCTTTCAGCGCAAGTACGGTCTGCCTGCGACAGGCGTGACCGATCAGGCCACCTGGGAGAAAATCGTTGCTGCACAAACTGCAGCCCGAACCCGACTTTCTCCGGCACAGCCGTTGCAGCTGATCCTAAACCCCAATCAGGTCCTTCGACGGGGAGAGCATCACCCCTATGTGTACGTGGTGCAGAGTATGCTTGTCGGGCTTGGACAAATTTACGGGAGCATCACGCCGCCGAACATCACCGGTGTGATAGATGCACCCACAGTCGATGCATTGGCCTCGTTTCAAAGCTTGTGCGCCTTGCCCCAAACCGGTGAATTGGATAAGATCACATGGAAACATCTGGCATTACAGTATCCGCTGGCCGTGAACATCAAAGAAAGCAAAAACAGACGTCATTTCCAAATTTCCGACAGATAATTTCCGTTTCTCACTTGATTTATCCGAAAGAATACTCTATAATAGGGCCGTATTCAACGCCCCCCTTTTACCACTTCCTCGGAGGACAACATTGCTATGAAGGATTGGAAAAAAGAAATACTGACCATCCCCAATTTTCTGAGCCTGTTTCGGTTGCTCCTGATACCGGTGTACATTTTCCTATATCTGAATGCGACTACAGCAACAGACTACGTTATCGCCGCTATCGTTTTGGCAGTTTCCTGTCTGACAGATATGGTCGACGGAAAAATCGCGCGCCATTATAATATGATTTCCAAAGTGGGGATCGTTCTTGATCCCATTGCCGACAAGGCCACCCAGTTCTCTCTGCTGATTTGCCTTGCCATCGAATTTCCCGTTCTGTGGACGATAACGGTTTTGTTCATTATAAAGGAAAGCTTCCAGCTTCTGGCCGGTTTTCTGGCATATCGGAAAGGGAAAATGCTCAGCGGTGCATTGATTTCCGGTAAGATCTGCACCACTGTTCTGTTTGTCAGCCTGATCGTGATGGTTTGTTTCCATCACCGTGTCACCCCCACAATGGTACACATCATTTCCGTTGTCGATGGAGTATTCCTGTTGGCTGCGTTCATTCACTATGTTATGACATATTACAAGAAATCCGATATGATACAGGATATTTAATATAGCAACTGCCCTCGGCGTAGGCCGAGGGCAGATTTTTTAACTGTTGCTGTTGTGAATCAAACCAAACGCCTTTGAAAACTCCATGACACCCAGCGGCACCAAGATCAATCCCAGACAAACAATATAGTGAACCGCATCCAATGCGATCAGACCAAAGACCGTGCGCAGAGGCGTAAACACCACCAACGCCACCATTGCAAAGGAGGCCAGTGCCGCTTTATTCAGCGCACTGTTTGTAAACGGACCGATTTTAAACAAAGAATGATGCGAACGCATATTGAATGCCTGGACGATCTGACTCAGTGCAAGAACAATGAAAGCCATGGTCTGGCCGCCCTGTTCGCTGTAGCCGAACACCTGACAGCCAAGCCAATAGGCAACCAGCGCCAGCCCACCAAACATCACACCCTGCAGTACAGTGCGCAAGCCGAAACCATCGGCAAAGAGTCCCTCATTTTTCGGCTTCGGTTTATGTTCCATCACATCATTTTCCACCGGCTCCATGCCCAGCGCCACCGCAGGCAGAGAGTCTGTGACCAGATTGATCCACAGCAGTTGAATGGAGATCAGAGGGCTCTTCTGCCACAGCAACATGGCCACAAATACGGTAATGACTTCACCGATGTTTGTGCCCAGCAGGAAGCCGACAACTTTCTTAATATTGGCATAAATGCCCCTTCCCTCACGAACGGCATCAACAATGGTTGCAAAATTATCGTCCGTCAATGTCATGTCTGCCGCACCCTTTGCCACATCGGTGCCTGTGACACCCATGGCGCAGCCGATGTCTGCGGCTTTCAGCGCCGGTGCATCGTTGACGCCGTCACCGGTCATGGAAACGACTTGCCCTTTTCGTTGCCAGGCTTTCACGATGCGGATTTTATTTTCCGGCGAAACTCTCGCATAAACGGAAATACTTTCAACCTGCTCATCCAGCTCCGAGTCGGTCATCCCATCCAGCTCCGCTCCGGTAATGGCGCGGTCACCATCGAGCATAATGCCCAGTTCACGGGCAATGGCAGAAGCCGTCACTACATGGTCACCGGTGATCATTACGGGCTTGATACCGGCTCTGCGGCATACTGCCACCGCTTCTTTGGCCTCGGGGCGTGGCGGATCGATCATGCCCAAAAGGCCCATAAAAGTCAGGCCGCTTTCCAATTCCTCAGAGGTGGGATCTTCAGGCACCTCGTCGATCACTTTATAGGCAACCGCCAATACACGCAAGGCATCGCCGCTCATTACTTCCGTAAAATGCTTTGCCTTTTCCAAGTCACCTGCCACACAGCGGCTTGCCATCACATCGAACGCGCCTTTGACGATGACCACATTCCGGCCGTCCATTTGACATACGGTGGTCATCAGCTTACGATCCGAGTCAAAGGGTAATTCTGCCAGCCGTGGATACCGATCGACAAGTTCTTCTTTCGGCATGCCGTTTTTGTGGGCAGCAAGGACAATGGCAGTTTCAGTGGGATCGCCGATATGCTGCTCCTGTGAACCATCGAATACCACAGTGCCATCACAACACAATGCTCCGTATTTCAGCAGATCACGTATGGCATCGCTATTGCTGTTGGAAATTTTTTCCGTTTCTTCCGCTCCGTCTGAATACGCACGAACCAGGGTCATTCGGTTCTGAGTCAATGTACCGGTCTTATCAGAACAAATGACAGAAGCGCTGCCCAGGGTCTCTACGGCCGGAAGACGGCGAATGATGGCATTTTTCTTGACCATTCTCTGCACGCCGATGGACAGCACAATGGTCACGATGGCCGGCAAGCCCTCCGGAATAGCGGAAACTGCCAGGGACACGGCGATCATGAAAATTTCCAGTGCAGGTGTGTCATTCACAATGCCGATGACAAAGATGATCGCACAGACCGCCAATGCCATGATTCCCAGATACTTGCCCAGTTGTGCCAGTTTTTGCTGTAGGGGTGTCTGGCCCTCTTCTTCGCCCTCCAGCAGGTTAGCGATCTTGCCCATCTCCGTATCCATGCCGGTGGCGGTAACAACGGCCGTAGCCGTGCCATAGGTCACAGAACAGCCGGAAAATACCATATTGGTGCGGTCTCCCAAAGGTGCCTTTTCCCCTACCGTGGCCAGTGCATCTTTTTCGCTGGGAACCGATTCGCCTGTCAGCGCCGACTCCTCACACTTCAAGCTGACACTGCGAAGCAACCTTGCATCGGCCGGAATAAAATTGCCGGCCTCAAGGCGGATGATATCTCCAGGAACCAGCTCCCGTGCTTCAATGATTTTCTCCACACCATCCCGAATCACTCTTGCGTGGGGCGCAGAAAGTCCTTTCAGCGCATCCAGCGCCTTTTCAGCCTTGCTCTCCTGCATAACGCCCATGATGGCGTTCATGACGACGATGAGCAAAATCAAAATGGGTTCAAAAAATTCATTGGTTTTTTCAACAATGGTCACCGCCAGCGAAACGGCGGCGGCCGCCAACAAAATCAGGATCATCGTGTCCTTGAACTGGTCGATAAAACGCTGAAAATTCGTCTTCTTTTTCTTTTCTCTCAGCTTGTTTTCACCGAATTTTTCCCTTTTTTCGGCAACTTGAGTATCAGTCAGCCCTCTGGCCATATCGCTATCCAGCGCCGTGACCACATCCGTTCGTTGCAAACTATGCCATTTCAAAATACATTCCTCCTCATTTTTGCGCGGTGGGTATAAAAAAGACGACACCCATCCGCTTTAGTTGCAGACAAGTCTCGTCATTTCAGGCAACACCAGGCCTAGGCCGGTTGTTGATATTGCCGCACTTCCGTGCCGACTACTCCCTTATTGACTGCATTATATCATAACAGTCACGTAATTGCAAGAGAAAGTTTTGTAATTTATTACTTTGCAATTTCGCCTTACAGTTGACAATGTTGCAGCTCCTCGATATAATATAGAAAATAATATTCGGAAAGGGTCTTCTGCTATGAAAAAAGGCATTTTTCTTATGCTGATTATTATCATATTCTGCTTTGCCGCCTGTAATTCGGAAGAAAATATCAGCACCGCCCCCAGCGATCCCCCTGCCACCTCCGAAGCAATTACCGTCCCACAATTTCAGATCACCTATTCTCCGGAAGTCGAACTTTCCATCGCCCATGCTTACCGCCCCACCTGCGCCGATGCCGGCGACATCATCACCCTGCGCACCGGCCCAGTTATGGATGCGGATCTGAATTTATACTACAACAACATTAAAATAGAACAAACCCACGCCGGCAGTGATTACTGGGAATATCAATTTATTATGCCGGCAGAAAATGTATATATTACCAATAAAATCGGCTCAACACCCCCCGACATCTCGATCTCGCCGGCTCCTTCGACCTTGGAATATTTCCACCCCCAGCTGGCCAAACTATCCGCCGACCAGGTGGCACAAATAGAAACGGTTACCAAATCCGGCGGCAGCTATCTTCAGCAAACCACTTCTACCCGAGATGCAGAAGATATCAATTTTTTCCTGACAAGTCTGAAAAATGTTGAGACCGGCTCTTTTAGTGACAGCTATGACCCCTACCCTGCGATGACTGTACAGATCACCATCACCTTGAAAGACGGTTCTGCGCAAGTTCTTGAATTTTCTAATGGTATCTGCACGAAGTCGGACTGTCGTGATCTTATTGGGTTTTATGTCCAGGGTCTGCCGCAACTGGAATTATGTGAGTATTTCACAACATACTTTTCCTTTGCCGTATCGGACAACTCGGTAAGACTGACCACCCCCACTTCCGACTATCTGCTGGAAAATCTGGATACGTGGAAATTCGAAAGCGATGTTGACTTCTTCAGTATCGACGGGCTTCCGGACCCCTTGTATACGATGGCAGGTGCGTTCGGCATCGGCATTGTTTATACCGAAACTGTTTTTGAATACAATGGTACATATTACGGACTGCTGGATTACACATTCAGTCAAATGCTGGAGGCATTCGGCATGGAGTATACCGACGGATATATTCCCCCAAATGACACGGATATCTATTATCCGGTCGATGAAGAAGATACCTCACAATGACATTACAAAAATGACGTGTTGGTTATGCCAACACGTCATTTTATCAATAGTGATATTTTTTTCGTTTGATTACCATAAACATCATAGAGAACAGCACGGCCATCAGTTCTGCCACCACGATAGAGAACCAAATACCATCCACGCCCATGATCAGCGGCAGCAGGAGCACAGCAGCGACCTGAAACACCACCGTCCGCAAAAAAGAGATCAAAGCGGAAGTCAGTCCATCGTTCAGCGCCGTAAAGAAGCTGGAACAGAAAATTGCATATCCCATAAAAGGAAATGCCAACGCAAAAATGCGGAATCCGGAAACCGTCAAATCCAGAAGCGGTTTATCATCTCCTGCAAAAATTCCAGCCAAAGGCGTAGCCAGCACTTCTGCGGCGGCCAGCATGGCAATTCCCACAACGCCGATGATAATAAGGCTCTTTTTCAAGATCCCTTTCAGCTCCTGATGATTTTGTGCGCCGTCGTTAAATCCGATCACAGGTGCGATACCGATGGAGTATCCCATAAACGCCGCAGAGAAGATCATACTGACATACATCATAACGCCATAGGCGGCCAGGCCGTTTTCCGGTTCGTACTTCAGCAACTGAGCATTATACAGCATGGCGACCAGATTCATTGCAATATTGCTCATAAATTCCGAAGAACCGTTGGTGCAGGCCTTTGCAATGATTTTCCCCTCAACTGTGGTTTTTCCCAGTCGTAAAATGCTGCTGTTTTTACGTGCAAAGTAGATCAGAGGAACGACACCGCCAACGATCTGGCTCATAACGGTGGCTACTGCCGCTCCTGCCAGCTTATATTCCTGCGGCAGGGACAGAACCAGCACCGCATCCAAAATCATATTGGTAAATCCGGCGGACAGCGTAACGATCAGGCCCATTTTCGGCTTTTCAGCTGTTACGAAAAACGCCTGGAACAGCATCTGCAACACGTTAAAGGGCAGTGCCAGCAAAATGATTCTGGCATAGAGAACGGCATTATCCAGGATATCTCCTTCACCGCCCAAAATTCGGGCAATATCCGGCACAAAGACAAATCCCAGAATGGCAAAAAACGTGCCTAATGCCAGGGTCGTATACACGAACAGAGAAAAATAGCGGTTTCCCTGTTCCCGTTTTCCCTCGCCAAAGGTCTTTGCAACGATGGCCGAACCGCCGGTGCCGAACATCAGGCCAACCGTGGCCAAGATCATCAGAAACGGATAGATCAGGTTGATTGCGGAAAAAGGCACTTTTCCTGCATATCTGGAAATAAAGAGGCCATCCACCACGCCGTAAATGGAGCTGAAAATCATCATGCCGATGGATGGCAGTGTAAATCGAAATAATCGACTGTAGTTAAAATGGTCGGATAATTGAATTGGTTTCATTTCTTTCTCCTAAAAGTTTTTATCTACGGGAGTATAACCCAAAATTAAGCAAAAGTCAACACTCAAATGCGCTTAAAACGGCATTTCACAGTGTTCCAGATGGTCGATCCATGCCGTCAGTGCGCTTTCGTCCAAGCAGAACAGTGCAGTGCGATATATTTCAAAGGATCGGGGGTAATTTTTCTCCATCCACTTCAGCGTTTTTTTCGGGCCGGAATAAAATTGCCCGACACGTTCGCAGAATATTTCCAGGCTATCGGTCAGCAGCCAATGCCAGCGAAACATCCCCTCTATATCTCCACGCCTGGTACGAATCAACATTTTCCTGCACCAGCGGAGCTGTTGCAGGATTTCATCTTCCGTCTTTCGGGGGAGATTTTGCAGGTACTCATCCACCCGCAGTTTCAGTGCGGTAGCCAATCCCTCTTTATCGATCAGTACCACGCCATCAACGATTTGTACCAATTCGTCAAAATCCGAGATTTTTTCAATATCAGCCTTACAATAGCCAAATACATCCAACTGCACTCCCTCCACGACGGAAACATCATGGAAAGGTTCCCCCTCGTTTGTAATGATCAAAGCGTCAAAATCGCTGTTATCACTCTGGGAACCGTCGGCATAGGACCCATAGACGATCAGGCCGCAGATATCGTATTTTTGCCGCAGATAAGTCAAAATTTTCTCCATAGAGTTGCCCCCTTTTCTTTTATTGTAACCCTTTCCTTTTTTCAAGTCAACTTTTTCCTTTTCCCTGCTTGCTTTCTTTTGATACTTATGTTATCCTTTAGAAATAAAACAAAACAGGAGGTCCATTGTGAAAATTTACTTAGAGCTTTTAGTCAGCTTCTTCAAAGTCGGTATTATGACTTTTGGCGGCGGCTATGCCATGCTCCCCATGCTGCAACGGGAAATCGTGGAAAACAAAGGCTGGGCGACCGATGAGGAGCTGATGGATTATTTTGCCATCGGCCAATGCACCCCAGGTGTTATCGCCGTCAATACTGCAACATTCATCGGAAGCAAGATCAAAGGTGTGCTGGGCGGCATTGTAGCCACTTTTGCCGTTGTACTGCCCTCTTTGATCATCATTTCTCTTTTGGCCGGTGTCATTGAGGCGTTCTCCCATCTGGTATGGGTGCAATATGCCTTCGGCGGCATTCGTGTCTGCGTGTGCGTACTGATTTTAAATGCAGTCGTCAAATTGTTTAAAAAGGCAGTTTTGGATGTCCCCACTTTCATCATCTTCCTTGCAGTGACTGTGGCGGCTTCTTTCCTTGACCTGTCCCCCGTCATTTACGTGCTGCTGGCCGCCGTGCTGGGCATTATTCTGCAACTGATTGGAGAACGTAAGAAAAAATGATTTATCTGCAATTATTCTGGGAGTTTTTTAAAACCGGCCTGTTCGCCATCGGCGGCGGCATGGCCACCATCCCTTTCCTCTACGATATGTCCGATAAAACCGGCTGGTTCACCCACACCGATCTTGCCAATATGATTGCCGTTGGCGAATCCACCCCTGGCCCCATCGGCGTAAACATGGCCACCTATGTGGGCTATGTCACCGGTATGTCCCAAGGCGGCCTGTTTCACGCATTGCTCGGCGCCGTCATCGCCACCCTCGGTCTGGTCACCCCTTCGGTCATTGTCATACTGATCATTGCGGCGTTTTTGAAAAACTTCAAAAACAGTCAAACTGTAAACCGTGCATTTTACGGTCTTCGCCCCGCTTCCACCGGCCTGATCGCCGCAGCAGGCATCAGTGTGATTGCCTCTACCCTGCTTTGCATGGAGAGTCTGACGGTCCTGCCTGCCACGGTCAACTGGAAAGGCCTGATTTTGGCCGCTGTGCTGTTGGTACTGACCAATTTTGTGAAACCGACAAAGAAACTTCACCCGATCATTTTCATCGGGGCCTCCGCCGTCATCGGCATTGTATTCCAAATGACTTGATAAAAGTGCGTTACCCTTACCGGTAACGCACTTTTCATATCATTCCACCATTTTCAGGAATTCTTCTTCCGACAGGATCGGAATATTCAGTTCTCTTGCTTTCTTTTCTTTGGAGCCTGCATTTTCACCGACCACGACATAGGTCGTCTTTTTCGACACCGAGCCTGCCACCTTGCCGCCCAAAAGCTCAATTTTTTCCGTGGCTTCTTCCCGTGTAAACATCTGAAGTGCGCCGGTCAGAACGAAGGTCTTGCCTGCAAATCGGGTGTCGGTCACTTCCTGCAGGCAGTTGAAATTCACCTGCGCCTGTCGCAACCGTTCGATCAGATGGCAGCTCTGGGGTTGCGCAAACCAGCCGGCAATGTTCTCGGCGGTGATACTGCCTACGTCCTCGACCATCATCAGTTCTTCCGCCGTGGCGGCCGCCAAGGCATCCAAAGAGCCGAAGTGCCGCGCCAGGACTTTTGCGGTCTTAGCGCCTACCTGACGGATACCCAGTGCATAAATCAGGCGGCTGACATCCTGCCCCTTGCTCCGCTCAATGGCGGCAAGGAGCTTTTTTGCCGCCGTGGTACCGGATTTCCAGAGAGATTTAATGTCATCCAAGGTCAAATAATATATGTCGGCAGAGGATTTTATCAAGCCGTTGTCCACCAGTGCCTCCACAATGGACTCACCCAAGCCCTCAATATCCATGGCATCCCGACTGGTAAAATGGGAGATGATGCGGACCAGCTGAGCGGAACATTCTGCGCCGGTGCATCTCAAAAATGCACCGTCCTCGTCACGCTCCACCTTTGCGCCACAGACGGGACACACATCGGGCAGATGATACGGCACTGCCTCTATCGGACGCTTTGAAAAATCCACTTCCAAAATTTCCGGAATGATCTCACCGGCCTTTCGGATCAACACAGTATCTCCGATGCGGATATCCCGCTGGGAAATAAAGTCCTGATTGTGCAGTGTGGCATTTGTGACAGTGGTTCCTGCCAAGCGGACAGGACGAACCACCGCCTTGGGTGTCAACACGCCGGTACGACCGACCTGAACCACAATATCCTCCACCACAGTCGGCTTCACTTCCGGCGGATATTTATAAGCCACTGCCCATCGGGGGAATTTGGCGGTTGCGCCAAGTGTTTCCCGATCTGCCAGGTCGTTGAGTTTGATCACAGCGCCGTCAATATCGCAGGTCATCGTTTCACGGCGTTCGTTGATGGATTTTACTTCCGCCAGAATATCCTCCGATGAACTCAAAAGTTTGCGCTGAATGACCTTGAAGCGATGTTCATGCAGATATTGTAGCGATTGTTCGTGGGTCTGAAAAGTCACTCCATCGCACAGCTGGATATTAAAGATAAAAATATCCAATCCGCGTTGTGCCGCAATTTTTGGATCGAGTTGCCGCAGAGAACCGGCCGCAGCATTTCTAGGGTTGGCAAAAAGGGGCTTGCCCAGTTTTTCCTGACGGGCATTGAGCTTTTCAAAGCTGGCTTTCGGCATGAAAACTTCGCCACGAACGATCAGCCGCTCGGGCGCATCGGGAATTTCCATGGGTATGGAGCGGATGGTTTTCAGGTTTTCCGTTACATCCTCGCCGATATTGCCATCGCCTCTGGTCGCACCACGGACAAAAATACCATTTTCATATTCCAGTGCAACGGACAGGCCGTCAATTTTCGGCTCAACGGAAAAAGTCGCCTGGGGATAATCGGCCTTGATCCGGTCGATAAATTCCAGGAGTTCCTCCTCCGAAAAAACATCCTGCAAACTGTTCAGCTGAACAGGATGCACAACTTTTTCAAATTGGCTCAGCGCTTCTCCGCCCACACGCATGGTAGGCGAATTCGGAAGCACCAGATCAGGATAAGCGCTTTCCAGTTCTTCCAATTCCCGCAACAGACGATCATATTCAAAATCAGGCATCTGGGGGTCATCCAGCACATAATACTGGTGCCCCGCCTCTGTCAGGATCGCACTAAGCTGTGCAATTCTCTCTCTGGGTTCCATATTAGCCTCCTGTTTGCAAAAAAGTATTCGGCACCTGGCCGACGATAACGGTTTCAGCCACGACAACATCACTTGTAACGGAAAAATCCACCGTTTGTCCCAGTACCAGCACCGTTACATCCACCAGAACGGTCATCTTTAACTGGTGAAGCGTTTGGTTTATCCCTGCTTGGGTGAAATTGCTGTCAAAAACCGCATCGGAATTTCGGATGGACATGATCTGCACCGGAATTTGAGGACCACGCCCCGAAAGGAACTCCGGCAAGACCATACTGCCGATGGGCACACCGATATCGAAATTATCTGTATCCAGCAGTGTCTCATTCACATAATCCAGTGTTTCGGTTTTCAGCATATTTACCTGTGCAATATTGGTTTTCAGCGCAGTGATCTTGCCTGAAATATCTTTTTCAAAATATACGATATTTTCGTAAGCAACCGAACCTGCTGCGATTTGCCTTGAGACAGCATCGTTTATCAGGTCCGATGTCGCATTGGTCACTCTGGTCTGTGCCAAACTGATGATCACATCATAGTATTTGCTGCGAATGGTAAAAAACACCATTGCCGCAACCAAAAGTATCAAAAGAAACAGCCAAAATCCAATGCGGATCCAACGTTGCATACCGATCCCCCCAGCAATGCTTATGCTGAGGCAACGAAAAATATTACAGTTTTTTCATGTGTGCCGATGCAGATTTTGCCATCAGCTTTTTGGTACCCACCTGATCAAAGGCGATTTCAAGCAGTGCATCGCCGCCCATTTTCAGCACTGACAGCACAAGGCCCTTGCCAAACGCCGTATGTAGCACCATATCTCCCTTGTTTAGTTCCAACGTCGGGCCGCTTGTCGCTGTGGTAGCCGCAACAGCGGATTGATAACTCGAACGTGGCGCACTGTGGGTGGCGTATCGGGAAGCGCTGTGATTTTCCCGTTCCGCATAAGCGTGCTCGAAAGTTCTGTAGCCGCCTTTTTTCACCATTGTTTCCTCGGGAATCTCTTTCAAGAAACGGGAAGCCATTGCTGCGCTGGTACGTCCGTAGAGCATTCTCTGTCGGGCATAGGAAATGGTCAACTTCTGCTTTGCACGGGTGATGGCCACGTAACACAAGCGACGTTCTTCCTCCATCTGCTCATAATCACCGATGGCACGCATGCCAGGGAACAAGCCGTCTTCAAACCCGACCAAAAATACATGGGGAAACTCCAAACCTTTTGCCGAATGCATGGTCATCATGACCACTGCATCATCGGAAGCATTGTACTCCTCCAAGTCCGTATACAGTGCGATCTCCTCCAGAAAACCGGCCAATGTAGGCTGCTGATCATTCTCTACATAGGACAAAATGCTGGATTTCAATTCCTTGATATTTTCCAGACGGGATTGATTTTCCTCCGTGGGCTTTTCTTCCAGCATTTGCACATATCCGCTACGGCGCATCAATTCCTCGTAAAATTCCGGCAACGCCATTCCCTGCTCAAGCATGGCAGCCAGTTCCTCGATCATGGTCGTAAACTGTGCCAATTTCCCCGCCGGTTTTTCCAGCGGTGCATAACCATGCGCCTGAGAAACCACGCTATAAAGGCTCTTCCCTTCCGCTTCGGCCAGGCGCTGTGCCGTTTCCACCGTCTTTGGGCCGATGCCTCTGGGAGGATTATTGATGATGCGTTTTAAGCGCAGATCGTCATTGCGGTTGTTGAGCACGCACAAATAGGCAAGCATATCCTTGACTTCCGCTCGGTCAAAGAAACGGGTTCCGCCGACGATCCGATATGCAATACCATTGCGTTTGAGATCATATTCCAGCGCATTTGACTGGGCATTGGTGCGGTACAAAATAGCAAAATCTTTCATTGCCAGTCCTTTTTGCTGACCGGCTAAAATCTGAGCGGTAACAAACTGTGCTTCCGCACGTTCATCGGAAGCCTCATAAACGGTGATGGGCTGCCCTTCGGGATTGGAAGTCCAAAGTGTTTTGCCCTTTCTGCCTCGATTGTGTGCGATCACTGCGTTTGCCGCAGTAAGGATGGATTTGGTGGAGCGGTAATTTTGCTCCAGGCGGATCAGTCGTGCCCCATGGTACTGCTTTTCAAAATCCAGAATATTCTCAATGGTCGCTCCACGAAAACGGTAAATGCTCTGGTCGTCATCGCCCACCACGCAGATATTTTCATATCCTCCGGCCAGCAAACTGGTCAGCAAATATTGCAAATGGTTGGTATCCTGATATTCGTCCACCAGAACATATCGGAATTTACGCTGATAAAAGCTTCGTACCTCTTCGTGCTCCTGCAACAGCTTAACAGTCAGAAGAATGATGTCGTCAAAATCGACGGCATTATTCTCTTTCAGGCGTTTTTGATACGACTGATAAGCCCGCGCCACAGGCAAAGCCCGATATTCGCCGCTCATTTCCGCTCTTGCGATCATCTGCTCGGGGGTGGTCATTTTATCCTTTTCCTTGCTGATGATGCCGAGGACATATTTTGCTGGGAACGTTTTGTCATCAAGTCCCATGTCCTTGATGATCTCTTTCATAACACGCTCGGAGTCGCTGGAATCGTAAATGGTAAAGCTACCGCTATAGCCCAAAAGCTCTCCGTGACGGCGCAAAATTCGGCAACAGGCCGAGTGAAACGTCATCGCCCAAACTTGTGCCGCTTCCGGATCAAGCATATTCACCAGCCGTTCTTTCAGTTCGTTGGCCGCTTTATTCGTAAAGGTAACGGCAATAATATTCCACGGTGCCACCGGTTCAAGTGCGCAAAGATACTCTGCCCGATCACGGTCGTGATCCGATGCAGGTTCCCGAAATCTTTCCAGGAAGAGCACATCTTCTTCTGTGATCCAATCCGGTACCATATCGGAATCGCTTCCGCTGCCAAATCGGATCAGATTTGCAATACGGTTGATAAGCACGGTGGTTTTACCACTGCCTGCACCGGCCAGGAGCAGAAGCGGTCCCTCTGTTGTCAGTACCGCCTGTTGCTGCATATCGTTCAAATGTGAAAATTGTGCGGCAATGAAGGCCTTTCTGGCCGTCACGAACCGCCGGAGCATTTCATCAGTCATAGCTACACCCTGTTGTCTAAAAGTTCGGGTATATTCTATCACAAATGCGCAAAAAAAGAAAGACTAAATTATTACTATCCCATGAATGTCCGCAGCAATTCCAACGCCTTTTTCTCGATACGCGACACCTGCACCTGGCTGACCCCCAGTACCTTGGAGGCTCGATCCTGTGTCAGGCCGTGAAAATAGCGAAGCTTAATGACCGTTTTTTCTCTTTCCGGCAATTTTTCGATGGCCTGTCGCAAGGATATCTTCTCCACCAATGTTTCCTCCGATTCCGTATCCGTCAGAATGTTTTCAAGGCTAAAGCCGTCTTCTCCGGTCTGGCGGTTGATTGACTCCGTGCAACCGGTGGCGTTTTCGGCCAATGCAATTTCTTCCGGCGTAAAACCTGTTTGGGTAGCAATTTCGGAAACCGTCGGTTCTCTGCCCAGTGCCGCCGTCAGGTGGTTGCGCATAGAGCGGATAGTAATCGCCTGCTCTTTGATACTGCGCGACACTTTCACTGCCCCGTCATCACGCAGAAAACGGCGGATCTCTCCTGCAATTTTCGGAACGGCATAAGTGGAAAACTGGGTACCGAACTCCAAATCAAATCCCTCTACCGCCTTGATAAACCCCAGGCACCCCAGCTGGTACAAGTCATCGGACTCCGTTCCACGTCCCAAAAAACGCCGTGCCACAGACCAGATCAGGCCGGTATTTTCCGTAATCAGCCGCTCGGATGCTTCCTTATCGCCCTGCTGGGCACGAGCGATCAGCTCTCTGGTATCTGTCATTTACGTCGTTGAAGTTTACGGCGCATATGGACGGTAGTACCTTTTCCAGGTGTGGATGTAATTTCCAAATCGTTCATAAAGCTTTCCATAATGGTAAATCCCATGCCGCTCCGATCCGCTCCGCCGGTGGTAAACATCGGCCGTTTGGCCTGTTCGATATCCGCAATTCCGGCGCCTCTGTCTTTGATCACAATGTCCAGCACATTATCCTTGAGGATACGGCACCGTAAAGAAATCACACCCAGTTCATCGGGATAACCATGGACAATGGCATTGGTCACGGCTTCGGAAACGGCGGTGCGAATGTCGCCCAGTTCTTCCATCGTCGGGTCAAGTTGCGCCGCAAAGCAGGAAACGGCTGATCTTGCAAAGGCTTCATTGGTGGATTTGCTTGGGAACTCCAGTGTCATGTAATTATTGAATTTCATAAAGCGACCTCCTTGATTTCAATGATCTTGTCAATTCCGGCCGCCCGAAAGACTTTCATCGGTTGGGATGCGATACCCGTCAGCACAATGGAACCGTTGATTTTCTTCATTTCCCGAAAGGCATTGATGACCACGGCAATGCCCGACGAGTCAATAAAGGTCACATCCGTAAAATCCAAAATACAGACCGCCGGTGTATAGGCCTCGATTTTGGCGGCAATGGCCTGAATGTAACTCTTAGCACGGTGATGGTCAATTTCTCCGGTCAATGCGACGGTCAGATTTCCGTCCTGTAAAAAGCTTGTAAATTGCATAAAATCCTCCTTTGTGGATGTTTTTATTCAGTATAGTACATTGAAATTGTTTTTTCTGTCGGAATGACGTTTACAAAAAGAAAACCGACAGTTCAACTGTCGGTCGAAATGCTCATATTGCAAAACGGCTGCCCGAAATGGGCAGCCGTTGCTCATTATGCCATTTTTTCCATTGCTGAGTAGGATGCTTCCAGCTGGGTGATCAGGTCTCTGTTTTTCTGAGCCTTTTCACGCTCGGCGGCAACCACCGCTTCGGGCGCACGGGAAATAAAGCCCTCGTTGCTGAGTTTTCCTTCCAGAGAAGCCTGGAATTTCCGTGCCTTTTCCAGTTCTTTACCAATGCGCTCCAGTTCCTTGGCCACATCTACAAGCTGGCCCATGGGGATATAAAGCTTGGCATCGCTTGTGGTACAAGTGACCATACCGTCCAGATTTTCGGGTTCCTTCTCCAAAATCGTGACCGTATCCGCATAAGCCAGACGTTGCATAAAGCCCTCTCCCTCTACGAAAACTCTGGGGTCATTGGCCAGAATATACAGCGCCGCTTTCTTGCTGGGCGGCACGTTCATTTCGGTTCTGCGGTTGCGGATAGACCGGATGGCTTCCATCACAGATTCCATAGCCGCCTCTTCAGCGCGGAATTCCAAATCTGTACGGTAGATCGGCCACTGGGCAACGATCAGTGCTTCGCCCTCATGAGGCAGGCTCTGCCAAATTTCCTCGGTGATGAAAGGCATGAAGGGGTGCAACAGGCGCAGAGTCTGATCCAAAACATAGACCAGGACCTGAATGGCGGTCTGCTTGCGGCTCTCATCTTCGGAGTACAGACGTGCCTTGGTCAGTTCAATGTACCAGTCGCAGTAGGTATCCCAGATAAAGTCGTAGATCTTCTGTACAGCCACGCCCAGTTCGTACTTATCCAGATTTTCGGTAACTTCGGCGATCAGAGCATTCAGCTTGGAAAGGATCCACCGATCGGCAGTCTCCAGATTTTCCTTTGCGGGAAGCTGATTGACAGCTCCCTCTTTCAGATTCATCATCACGTAACGGCTGGCGTTCCACAGCTTATTGGCAAAATTGCGCATGGCTTCGCAACGCTCCACATAGAAACGCATATCATTTCCTGGGGAATTGCCGGTGACCATGTTCATACGCAGTGCATCGCAGCCATACTTATCGATCATTTCCAACGGATCGATGCCGTTGCCCAAAGATTTAGACATCTTACGGCCCTGATTATCGCGAACAAGGCCATGGATCAGCACCGTGTGGAAGGGGGGCTGCTGGGTGTGTTCGCAACCGG
>CAZVMK010000010.1:0-27565 GCA_964628315.1 uncultured Oscillospiraceae bacterium | reverse complement strand
GGCCGTAGTACTTGGGCTGGCCGTTCTCGTCCACGAAGGGGGTGAGGAAGGAGCGGCACCCCATGCAGGTGTAGCAGTGGCCCTCGCCGTTTTTGTCGATCTTGTTCTGGAGCATGATCTTCTCGGAGATATAGTCGGGCACCATGCGCTTGGCGGTGCATTTGGCGGCCAGCTCGGTGAGGTACCAGTAGGGGGTATCCTCCCGGATGTTGTCCTCCTCCAGCACATAGATGAGCTTGGGGAAGGCGGGGGTGATCCACACGCCCTTCTCGTTCTTCACGCCGCGGTAGCGCTGGCGCAGGGTCTCCTCGATGATGAGGGCCAGATCCTGCTTCTCCTGCTGGGTCTTGGCCTCGTTCAGGTACATGAACACGGTGATGAACGGCGCCTGACCGTTGGTGGTCATCAGCGTGACGACCTGATACTGGATGGTCTGCACGCCACGGCGCACTTCGTCACGGAGGCGGTCTTCTACAATGGAAACGACCTTCTCCTCATCGGCATCGATCCCCAGCATTTCCAGTTCCCGTTCCACCGTGCGGCGAATTTTCTCCCGACTGACCTGGACAAAAGGTGCCAGATGGGTCAGGCTGATGGACTGGCCGCCATACTGATTGGAAGCCACCTGGGCAATGATCTGGGTCGCAATATTGCAAGCCGTGGAAAAAGAATGGGGCTTTTCGATCAGCGTACCCGAAATGACGGTGCCGTTTTGCAGCATATCCTCCAAATTCACGAGATCGCAGTTGTGCATATGCTGGGCATAGTAATCGGAATCATGGAAATGAATGATTCCGGCCTCATGGGCATCCACGATCTCCTGGGGCAGCAGAATTCGCCGTGTGATATCTTTGGACACCTCACCGGCCATATAGTCACGTTGAACGGCGTTAATGGTGGGATTCTTATTGGCATTTTCCTGCTTGACTTCCTCATTATTGCACTCGATGAGGCTCAGGATCCGATCATCGGTGGTATTGGACTTTCGAACCAGACTGCGGGTATAGCGATATGTAATATATTGTTTAGCGACTTCGAACGCGCCATGGGCCATGATGGCCTTTTCCACCATATCCTGAATTTCTTCCACCGAGGGGCTTCGTCCCAGCTCCTCGCAGGAAATGGCAACGCTCTGGGCAATGCGATTGATCTGCAACGGGGTCATCCGAACTTTTTCTTCTACCGCCTCATTGGCTTTGCGTACAGCCACAACGATTTTGTTGATATCAAAAATCGCTTCTGCGCCGCTTCTTTTTATGATCTTCATTTTTCAGGCCCTCCACAATCAATGAATTGAGCAAAACTGCTTTTGGCTACATTATATACTATATCTTGTATCCAGGTCAAGAGGCAATCACAAAATAATGTATTATTTTTTCTTTTCTCTTTTGTGCATTTTTTCAGACATTTTATGTTGCCTCCGTTTTTCGTCTTGAATTTCTCTTTTTCCCCACTGCTGTACAAATTTCCATTGGAAATGGCAAAAATAAGTTTTGTATTTTGCAACAGTTGAATTTTCCGAAAGATGGGTTTTTCCCACTTTGAAACTCCTGTTGTGTCACGCATGGGCAGTGCTTGGTCTGTTCATTCGCACTTTTATGCGCCCAGTGCATAAACTGTCCTATAAGCGCCTTGCTTATAACGAATAGGAGGTTACTGATATGGCTGAACGTTTTCAGGACAATGGCTGTGGGCCGGCTCCAACCCCTCAGGCACTGCCCATCCACACAAAAAAGATCACCGATTCCTGTCGGGACAAAGACTGCATTGAAGACCTGCGTGTTTACTTAACCACCGGCTCTCAGGAGTTGCTGGACAGCGCCGCAGGAGCAAAGGTACGCAGTGCAGACCTGTTGTACGCCTATATCGACGTTGAACCGGTCGCCTTCGATCGCAACCACTACTGCATCGATATCACATTTTATTATCGCATTCTGGCCGATGCCATCGTGAGTACCGTCCGCCCCGTCACATTGAATGGCCTTGTGGTCTTCTCCAAACGGGTGGTGCTGTGCGGTGAAGACAGCCGTGCCCACATTTTCACCAGCGCCCTGCAATTCAACAGTGCCGATGCCCTGACCGCCTACGCCGCCAATCGCCCCACGGCTGTGGTGGAGGTGCTCGACCCCATGGTATTGGCCAGCAGAGCGGTCGATGTCACCGATGGTGGCAGCGGTGAACAGACTGTGGTGCAAATTCCCGACTTTATCAAGGAACTGTTTGACGGGGATCTGGTGCTGTCCGGCGACCAGCGGCGGCTTTTTGTTACGCTTGGCCAATTTTCCATCGTAAGACTAGAACGGGATGTGCAGATCGTCGTTCCCGTGAACGATTACGCCATTCCCTGCCGAGAATGCTGTGACACCCCTGGTTGTGCCGAGGATCCCTGCGAAATGTTCAGCCGTATTCCTTTCCCTGCACAGCAGTTTACTGCCGGCGGATGCGAGAACTGCGGCGACGACTGCGGCAACGGTTACACCACCATCTAAACGAAATCGCCGGAGGGAAAACCCTCCGGCGGTTTATTGTATATCGGATCAGTCGTTGCCTCGCAGCAGTCGCTTTCTGGCAATATTGATGGCGCCTTCGGTCATGTGGTTCATCCACGCAAGGCTTCTGCCGCAACCATAGGCAACGCAGGAGTCGGGATCGTCGGCAATGGTGCAAGGCAAGCCCGTTCTGGCCTCGATCAACTGGGCCATGCCCCACAACTGGCTGCTGCCGCCGGTCAAAGTGATACCGCTTTCCGTGATATCGCTGACCAGTTCCGGAGATGCTTCTTCCAGCACGGATACAACTTCATCCGCAATTTGACGGGCCGGACGGCGCAGCACCTCGTAAATTTCCGTAGAGGTCAGGGTCAACTCCCTCGGCATACCGGTCTTAACATCACGGCCGCGGACGGTGGCAGAAATCTCTTCTTCCCGTTCCCAAACACAGCCGATCTTGATTTTGATATCCTCAGCGGTGGTCATGCCGATGACCACACCATGACGGCGGCGCACATAACGGGCGATCGCCTCATCAAAGCTGTCACCGGCCACTTTTAAAGAGGCGGAAACAGCCACGGCGTTCAATGTCAAAATCGCCACATCGGTGGTACCGCCACCGATATCCACCACCATCTGGCCTTTGGGGCCGCTGATATCCAGATTGGCACCCAAAGCTGCCGCCAGGGGCTCCTCGATCAGGTATACCCGACGGGCACCTGCTTCGATGGCGGCGTTTATCACCGTCCGCTCTTCCACTTCGGTAATACCGCTGGGCACACAGATAATGACCCGCGGTTTGGACAGCAACATGGATTTTTTTCCGGCACGGCGGAAGAGTGTCTGTAGCATCCGCACAGTCATACCATGGTCGGAAATGACTCCCTCTTTCAACGGATGCATGGCCACTACATTACCAGGGGTCCTGCCCAGCATATTTCTGGCCTCCGTGCCCACCTGTAAAATACGACCTGTATTCTTATCGACCGCCACCACGGAGGGTTCACGAATCACGATACCCTGTCCGTCCACATAAATCAGCACATTCGATGTGCCCAGGTCTACACCCAAATCATTTGCAAAAAGCTGCATCATCTTCACCTATTACCCTTTTTATGTTGTCTGGCCGCAGCAACGACGGCCAAATTTACTTCTTTCGCTCCGGCAGTCAGCAATACTCTGGCACATTCACCGGCTGTCGAGCCGGTGGTAATAATATCGTCCAGCAGCAGGATCCTTTTTCCTTTCACGCTGTCAGTATTTATTACCTGATATGCCCCCAGTACATTGGCTCTGCGTTCTGCCTGCCCTGTAATTCCGGACTGGGCAGGATTATCCCGCACCTTTTTCAGGCATGACTGTGGGCGAACACCCAGCTCGGCGGCCAGGCTGTCCGCAATCAGCTCCACCTGATCGTAGCCTCGTTTGCGTTTGCGCTTTTGACTGACGGGGATCCATGTGAGAATGTCGAAATCCGTCAAGTTCTCCCGACTGAGCCTCATGGCAAGAAACCTGCCATAAGCATCGGCATAATGACGTTTCCCGCGGAATTTAAATCGGAGCAGGCTTTCTCTCGCCTCTGCTTCATAATACCACAACGCGACCCACTGTTTCAAGTAGGGATATCGAGAATTTGAAAGCGGACATTCCGGCGCATGGATGCGACATTGATGGCACAGATCCGTTTCATCCTTCTCCAGCACCTTGCCACAGAGGACACATTTATCAGGAAACAGCCACGCAGAGAGTTTTTTGAAAATCATCATTGGCACTTTCCTTGCAGTCGCAACTTCAAGCCGGTATAGCGACGGTTTTTCCGTGAATTTTCCGTCATTGCCGCCACGGCTTCCTCTCTGCCTACCATGATAAGCAATTCTCTGGCTCTGGTAATGGCCGTATACAGCACACTGCGGCTGAGCAGATACGGCGAACCGCTCCACACCGGCATGACTACCGCCCGATACTCACTGCCCTGACTTTTGTGGACCGTCATGGCATAAGCTGGTTCCAGTTCTCCCAGCTGAGCAAAATCATAGGTCACTTCTTTTTCATCGAAAATCACGGTCACGGTTTCCATCTGTGGGTCGATGGCAGAAATGTGGCCGATATCACCGTTGAATACGCCGTTTCCGACTGCACTTCCATCCGTTCTTTTCCACAGAATATCGTAATTATTGCGAATTTGCATGACCCGATCTCCCTCACGGAAGGTAAAATCCCCCCATTGACGTTCCTTTTTTTCGGGCGAAGCAGGATTGAGCACCTGCTGCAGTCGGCCGTTCAACGCCCACGTGCCCACGCCCCCCTTTCGGGTGACGGTCAGCACTTGAATTTGCTCCGATGGGATATTCATATTCTTCGGCAACCGTGTACTGCACAGATCCTGCACGGTTTTAGCCACTTCCTCTTCCGATCGACAGCGGAGAAAGAAAAAATCACTTTTCACATCCCGCAGTTGGGGCATTTCGCCCTGATTGACTCTGTGGGCATTCATAACGATCATGCTTTTCTGGGCTTGACGAAAAATCTCTGTCAGGCGCACAGCCGGCAGGACGCAACCGGCCAGGCAGTCGGCGAAAGGCGATCCTGGTCCCACCGGAGGAAGCTGATCGGGGTCTCCCACCAAAATCAATCTGGACTTCGGCGGCACGGCTTTCAGCAGACTATGAAGCAACAACACATCCACCATGCTCATTTCATCAACGATCACCGCATCGGCTTTCAGCGGATTGTTTTCATCTTTCACGAAAAACATATCTCCCGTGTTCGGGTCCACCGTCGCCTCCAAAAGGCGATGAATGGTAGAAGCATCCTCACCGGTCACCTCGGACAACCGTTGGGCCGCGCGGCCGGTAGGCGCCGCCAACACGCAGCGCAGTCCCATCTGCTGAAAAACAGACAGCACCCCTTTCAGCACGGTGGTTTTACCGGTACCAGGGCCACCGGTCAACAGCAATACGCCGCACTCCATGGCATCACGAATGGCCTGAAGCTGGTTTTCCGAATATTTCAGGCCGCATTCCTGCTGTGCCAGTTCCAGCATAGCCTCCATGCTGCCGGTAGGATAAAAAGTCTGCGCCGCACTGCGTTGCAGGCGATCATGGATGTACACTTCCGCCTCATGTAGCTGTGGCAGATAAATCAGTTCCAGCCCTGCCAGCCGATCGGCCACCAGGCGATCCGCCTTCAGCAATCGCTCTATACCGTCCGAAATATCCTCCGCATCCACGCTCAGCAGTTGTGCAGTCGCCACGGTCAGTTTATCTTTCGGCAGGAAGCTGTGTCCTGCCCCCAAATTATAGCGCAGTTCAAAGAGTATTCCGGCCTCCACCCGTCTGGTGTCATTTCCGGCCACTCCCAGTTCCACCGCAAACCGATCCACCGCGGCAAAGGGAGCATCCAACCCATCATCCATCAGCAAATAGGGGTCATCATACAGCAGTTCCACTGCCTGCTCTCCGTAGAGTTTGTAGACACGTAACGCCAGCTCCGTCGGCAATTGGTGCGCCGTGAAAAACTCCATCAGCTGTCTCATTCCCACACGCAAACGGAATTCTTCTCCAATGGCTTTGGCTTTGGCCGGAGATATTCCCGAAACCTCTGCGAGCCGCTGGGGTTCCCGTTCCATAACGATCAGTGTCTGGTCTGCGAAATGTTCCACGATCCTGGCCGCCGTCCGTGGGCCGATTCCCTTGATCACACGGCCGGATAAATAGCTCAATATCTCCATACTGCTCTGGGGCATGAGCCGCTCCAGAAACTCTGCCTCAAACTGGCGGCCATAGCTGCTGTGGCTGTTCCAACGTCCCGTGACCATCAGTCGTTCGCCTACCGATGCCATCGGAATGGTCCCCACCACCGTTACCGTCTGGCCGTCATTACAGCGCAGGCGCAGCACCGCATAGCCGTTATCATAATTTTGATAAACCACTGCACCAATGGTGCCCTGCAAAATTTCAGGTTCCAATCCGCTTCTCTCCTGTTTCTGTTTTCATATAGTGTACAATATTTTCTCCGCTTTGAAAAGAGCTTTTCGAAATTTCTTTTTGCTTTCCTTGGTTATTTTTCTGTTTGCGGGATATATTTTTTACAAAAACCGGTTTTCCCTCTTGTAAATTCATCCAAATTGGCGTATAATATTGAAAGATTTTCATTATAAGAGAGGAAAGACCTATGGAACTTATCACTGTTCGTGAACTGTTCAAAAACACCGAGAAATATGCCGGTCAGGAAATTGAGATCGGCGGCTGGGTGCGCAACAAGCGGCCCAGTAAGCAGTTTGGCTTTATCGTCCTTAATGACGGTACTTACTTCACCCCCGTGCAGGTGGTATATAACGACAGCATCGAAAATTTCCAGGAGATTTCCAAAATCAATGTTGGCGCTGCCCTGATCGTCAAAGGCACTCTGGAGCTGACTCCCGATGCCAAGCAGCCCTTTGAAATTCAGGCAAAGTCCGTCACCGTTGAAGGTCCCTCCACCGGCGACTATCCTTTGCAGCCCAAGAAGCACTCCATGGAATTTCTGCGTTCCATTCCTCACCTGCGCCCTCGGGCCAATACATTCCAGGCTGTCTTCCGTGTGCGTTCTCTTGCCGCCATGGCGATCCACCAGTTCTTCCAGGATCGGGACTTTGTGTATGTTCACACACCCCTGATCACCGGTTCCGACTGTGAGGGTGCCGGCGAAATGTTCCAGGTCACCACCATGGATCTGAAAAACATTCCCCTGACCGAAGACGGCAAGGTGGATTTCAGCCAGGATTTCTTCGGCAAGCCCACTAACCTGACCGTTTCCGGCCAGCTCAATGGTGAAACCTACGCCATGGCTTTCCGCAATATTTATACTTTCGGTCCCACGTTCCGTGCCGAAAATTCCAACACCACCCGTCATGCCGCAGAATTCTGGATGATCGAGCCGGAAATTGCCTTTGCCGACCTGGAGGACCTTTTGCGTGTGGAAGAGGACATGATCAAGAATATCATGTCCTATGTAATGGAGCATGCCCCCGAAGAAATGGCTTTCTTTAACCAGTTCCTGGACAAGGGTCTGTTGGAACGGCTCAACAATGTGCTCAACAACCAGTTTGGCCGCATCACCTATACCGAAGCAGTGGAACTGCTGAGCAAGCACAACGATCAATTCGAATATCCTGTTTCCTGGGGCTGTGACCTGCAGACCGAGCACGAGCGTTTCCTGACCGAGCAGGTCTTCAAGAAGCCCGTCTTCGTTACCGACTACCCCAAGGAGATCAAGGCATTCTACATGAAGCTGAACCCCGACGGAAAAACCGTTGCGGCAGTGGACTGCCTGGTACCTGGTATCGGCGAGATCACCGGCGGCAGCCAGCGTGAAGATAACTACGAGCTGCTGAAGTCCCGCATCGAGGAACTGGGTATGAATGCCGAGGACTATGATTTCTATCTGGATCTGCGCAAATACGGTTCTACCCGTCACGCAGGCTTCGGTCTGGGATTTGAGCGCATGGTCATGTATCTGACCGGCATTGGCAACATCCGTGATGCCATCCCCTTCCCCAGAACCGTCGGCAACTGCGAACTGTAATTCCAATATCATAAAAACATCTTGACCATAAAAAGTCATAACGTCAAAAAATCGTGCCGTAAAAACGGCACGATTTTTATTTCTTAATTCTTTTTCCTTTTCTGGCCTTGAAGTAGATGCGCTGTTCTTCCGGTCTCGGGGGCATAAAAAGCCGATCGGCATACACCTCAATATGGGTAAATCCAGCCTCTTTCAGGTAGGTCGTCAGCTGTGCCTGGGAGTAGGCATACTCCCGATGTTCTTCAAAAGAGCGACTCCAGTGTTCGCCGCAACGCTGAAACAGGTCCATACCATAGGAGCAAATATTCGTTTCCTCGTCAAATTCTCCACGCCAAACACAGTACACATCATCGTCTTCATCCAGGAACACCTGACCATCCATCGCCCTGAGTTTTTCCGGCGTATTCACATCAAAAATAAAGGCCCCGCCTGGATTCAGTGCCTTATAAATACGACGAATTGCCTGTTGACAGTCGGCCGGATCCGTAATGTAATCCAAGCTATCCAGCGCACAGACTGCCAAGTCCACTCCACGGGGCAGGTAAAGATCCCGCAAATTCTGGCAGACGAACAGCGGCCGATTTTCCATATCCTGCGCTTTTTCAAAGGCCACCGTCAGCATATCCGATGCCATGTCCACTCCCGTTACCTGCATTCCCTGTTGCGCAAGCAAAATCGACACCGAGCCGGTGCCGCAGGCCAGGTCCACCGCAGTTCGAGGATGCAACTGCTCTTTGCGCAAAATTTTGCCATAAAAATCCACCACCGCCTGATAATCCACATCGTTGGTCAAGCGGTCATAGCTAAAGGCCAGTGATTTATAAGCATCCATAGTTTTCTCCTGAAAAACAACCCGAGCAGAAGCTCGGGTTGTCCTATTCTCATGTATCAGCGGCGGAAGAGGCTGAAGATATCGTCTAAATCGTTATTTGCAGCAGCTGCGGTCTTCACGCCAATGCCAGGCTTGACAGCGGAGGATTTCTCCTCGGTCTTCTGCTCAAAGCCGGTGGCGATAACGGTAACACGCATCTCATCCTCGAACTCATCGGAAGATGTAGCACCAAAGATGATGTTTGCCTCGGGATTAGCATTCTCCTGCACGATGTTGGCGGCAGTCTCCACGTCATCCAAAGTCAGCTCGGAAGAACCGGTAACATTGACCAGAACGCCGGTAGCGCCGGTAATGGCAGTTTCCAGCAAGGGGCTGGCGATTGCAGCCAGAGCAGCCTGCTCAGCCTTTTCACGGCCTGCGGCGACACCCACGCCCATATGAGCTCGGCCGGCATCCTTCATAACAGCGGAAACGTCGGCAAAGTCCAGGTTGATGATCACGCGGTCGGAGAAGCCCACCAACTCGGAGATGGACACCACGGCCTGCTTCAGCACATCGTCGGCAATGCCGAAAGCATTGGCGAAAGTGATCTTCTGATCGGTAACATACTTCAGGCGGTCATTGGGAATGACGATCAGGGAGTCTACCTTGCCGTGCAGATCTTCAATGCCCTTTTCGGCCTGACGCATACGGTTAGCACCCTCGAATTTGAAAGGCTTGGTCACAACGCCGACAGTCAAGATACCGGCCTCGTGTGCCAGATCTGCAACGATGGGTGCTGCGCCGGTACCGGTGCCGCCGCCCATACCTGCGGTGATGAAGACCATATCGGTGCCCTCAAGCACTTTGGAGATGGCTACACGGGACTCCTCGGCAGATTTACGGCCGATCTCGGGCTTGGAACCTGCGCCCATACCGCCGGTCAGTTTTTCACCGATCTGGATCTTATTCGGGCAATTAGACTTATTCAGGTCCTGCTTGTCGGTATTGATCACGACAAAATCAACACCCTGCACACCGGCTTCGATCATTCTGTTGATAACATTATTGCCGGCGCCGCCTACACCAATGACCTTGATCTTTACAACGCGTTCCTGAAACTCTGGCATACTATTTCCTCCTACGGTACATCACAACGGGAATTGCCGCTGTGTAGAAATTTTCCTTTACCTGTATATTCTATCTTGAAATTCTCATTTGGTCAATAGAAATTCTTCAATTTCGGCAAATTTTTTTTAAAAATTATGGGTTTTCTCCCCACGGGTTATACTGAACTTCCCATTTGCCGTCCTTCTCCTGCAGCTTAATGACCCCACCGTTGTTATTTTCCAGTACGATCAGCGCCGATTTGACGGCCTGGATTTTTTTATCCAAGCTCTCCTCGCTTCCCAACTCCACCCGATAATTACCGGTGCAATCAAGTCGCAGTCCGAACAGATCCGTTACATCCACGTCCGTCACCTGTTCGAAAAGCTCCCACTTTTCCACTTTACCGATGATCTTCAGTGCTGCATTGAGCCTTTCTTTTCCGGTGGTAGTGACCATTTCCCCTTCCTGTTCCGTTGCCACGGCCTTTTTCCCGACCACGGGATCCTCCAAAATCACGCCCGTGATCGTAGGGGCTGTCAACGTCGTGTTTTCAACCTTTTCAACCACTTTCCCTTCGGACGTGATCTTCCACCAGGAGCCGTCACCTGCTTCCACCGCATAGGAAACCAGCTTTTCTTCAATGATAATATTCACTGTTCCAGGGAGTTTCACTTCAAAGCGCACGCTGGAAACATAGGGCAGTGCGGATTTGATACGGCCGGCCGCCGCAGCTCTTCCGAAGAAAAGCAGGCTATCCCCCGTCTCGATTTTCGAAGCTTCCGCCACCGTCAGGGCGCTGTATTGCGACGCTCCCGTCACCAGCACCTCGTCCACCTGAAAAAATACCGAAACACCAATGGCCACTGCCAGAACCACCGCCGCCATCGTCAGCAGCTGGACCAGCAGCCGCTTTCGCAAAAAAGGCTTTGGTTGGGTATACTGGATTTCTTCCTTTGGACGTTGCTGGGTATTTTTAGAGCTCCGCCTCTCTCTGCGGCGCTGTGGGCTGTTGTTTTCTGTCTCCATGGTCGTTCCTCCAGAGCCTTATTTTTCAGCAAGCTGTTCAACAATATCGCAAATTTTTTCCGCAGAGTCTGCCACAGCCATCTCACGCAGAGCATCCGACATTTGCCGACAGCGCTGTGGATCATTCAAAAGCATCATAATGGTATCGTACATCTTCTGCGCGGTGCATTCGCTTTCCGGTATCACAATGGCCCCCTGACGACCTTCCAGAATCTTTGCGTTCTTATTCTGGTGGTCGTTGGTCACATTGGGAGAGGGTACAAGAATGCAAGGCGTTGCGGTAGCGGCGATCTCATTACAGGTGCCACTGCCCGAGCGTCCCAGCACCACATCCGCTGCCGCCAGAACGGTAGGCATATCGTATATATACTCACGCATATCAATCGTCGGGCATTTATCCAAGTCCACGCCCTGGGCTTTCACCTTTTCCGGCATCCATGCCGCTCCAAAGGAGCCGGTAGCATGGATATGGTGGAATGGGAAATAATTCTTCTGCTCCAGTGCGAACAGCTGCGCCGTCATTTCGTTCATTACCTTTGCGCCCTGACTTCCGAAAGTCGAAACCACCAATTTTTCGTCTGTCAGGCCCAATTCTTTCCGTGCCTGTTCCCGCTTGGTCTCCCAAAAATCCCGACGAACAGGCATTCCCACCACCTGCACACGTGTGGGGCGCTTATAATAAGCCGCGCTCTCCTCAAAAGCTACCAGCACCTTGTCCGCCTTGTTGGCGGCCAGTTTGGTCGTTACGCCAGGTACGGCGTTGCTTTCATGAACACAGGTAGGAACGCCCAGCTTCTGTGCCGCATACAATGCCGGAAAACTGGCATAGCCGCCGGTTCCCACGACCACATCGGCCTGAAATTCTTTAATGATTTTTTTACAGGCCTTGACTGCGCCCATTGCGCAGGATACTGCATGGGCATTCTGTTTCAGTGCCTTTAAATTTTTCTCTCGGCTCAGGCCGGATGCCGGCAAACACTTTAGTGCATAGCCGGCCTTAGGCACCAGTGTTTCCTCCATTTTACCGGTAGCGCCGATAAAAAGAATGTTACAATTGGGATGCCGTTCCTTTAAAATATCTGCAATGGCGATGGCCGGATTGATGTGTCCGCCGGTACCGCCGCAGGTAAATATCACGTTCATTGCTGTTCCTCCTGTAGCTTTGGTCGATCTGTATATCTTGAAGCGCTCAAAATGAGCCCCATTTCTCCTAAATTAACGGCCAGCGCCGTTCCTCCGTAGGAAAAAAACGGCAAGGCAATGCCCGTAGAGGGCAAAAGATTGGTGACCACGCCCAAATTCAGGATGGTCTGCACGGCGATCAGGCTGATAAGTCCTGCTGCCAGAACCGTTGAAAATCGATCTCTGGCTTTCAGGGCGATCCAATAGCCTCGGGCAATGGTCACGGAAAACAATGCAATGATCAACATTGCCCCTACCAGCCCCAATTCTTCGCAAATGATGGCAAAAATATAGTCGTTATACTGAAAAGGCAAATACAGATACTTCTGCTTTGACTTTCCAAATCCCAGTCCAAATAATCCCCCCGACCCAATGGCGTAAAGGGACTGCAAGATCTGATATCCCGTCCCGCTGGGATCCTGTTCGGGATGGAGCCACGCCGTCACTCTATCTCCGGCATAGCCCATAAATGTAATATAAATCAGC
This sequence comes from uncultured Oscillospiraceae bacterium, assembly GCA_964628315.1. Lineage (GTDB taxonomy): Bacteria > Bacillota > Clostridia > Oscillospirales > Oscillospiraceae > Faecousia. The sequence goes on along the minus strand of CAZVMK010000010.1, from coordinate 14,896 downwards.
ACGAACCCCAATGCGGCGGCCGCTCCGGCCAAAAGCCACCTCGGATTTGTCCCTGCAACGAACATCATCACCACGCCCACCATGCCCATCAGCATGATGGCAGAAAGGTGTTTTTCCAGCGCCAAGGGCACCAAAAGCCCCAACATGGCGCATCCGAATCCCAGCACGCCATAGCGAAAAGAGCGGGCATCTTCACCATATTTCTTTGTCAGGCGTGCCAGCAGCAAAATCATGGAAAACTTTGCGATTTCCGATGGCTGAAATTGAATGCCCGCAATATTGATCCAGCGTTTGGCACCGTTGACCGACTGGCCAATGACCAGCACGCTCAACAGCAGTACGATGCTCACCCCGTACACCGGCCAGGCAAGCTTTTCCCACAGCCGAACAGGCACACGGCTGAAGCAATACATGGCTACTAATCCTATCATAGCACAAACTGCCTGTTTTTGCAAATATTTCGTAGAACTTGTATAAAGTGTATCATATTCACTCTGGGCGTAACTTGCCGAATACAGCATCAGCAAGCCTACGCCCAGCAGTAACAGCACCAGTACCAGAAAAACTCTATCTGTTTTTGGCTGTCCGATATTTCCAGACAGGTCCTCTTTGGCATGAAGAAACATTTTCTTCCCTGCCATACAGACTCCTTTCGATCAAATTCTTCCGGCGACACCAAACCAGGCCAGTACGCACATAGCCACCGACACCAGAGAGAAAATAATAACGATCTTCACTTCTTTCCAGCCACACATTTCAAAATGGTGGTGGATCGGTGCCATCTTAAACAGCCGTTTTCCGTGGGTCAGCTTGAAATAGCCCACCTGCAAGATCACGGACAGGGTCTCCACGATGTAGACAAGGCCCACCAGAATCAGAACCAGGGGCATGTCCAGCGCAAAGGCCATGGCACAGACGATGCCGCCCAAAAACAGCGAACCGGTATCACCCATAAACACTTTTGCAGGGTGCCAGTTATAAAACAGGTAAGCGATCAATCCGCCCACCAGGCAGCCAGGCAACAATGCCAGGTCATACTTGCCCATGGATATGGCTACTGCGGTAAAAAATACCATGACCGGAATGGTCACGCTGGCGCACAGCCCGTCCACGCCATCGGTCAGGTTTACTGCATTGTCACAGCCCACCATCACAAACATGGAAAAGAAAATGTATACAATGGGATGGAGATAAAAGGTCTTGTTGATAAAAGGAATGTAAATGTCACAAGTCAGTGTTCCCTGCATATACAGCACGTACAGGTACACTGCCGATACCGCCGCCTGGAGCAAGGCTTTCTGAATGGCCGTCAGGCCCAGATTACGCTTATACTTCATCTTAAAAAAGTCATCCAGAAATCCCACCAGGCCAAAACACAAGCCCAACGCCATGGCATACAGCGGCGTGTAATCGGTCATCACGCCGATATTGAACAGCAAACAGATCAGCGTTCCCAAAATGAACATGATACCGCCCATCATAGGCGTTCCCGCTTTGCTGTTGTGCCAGGTCGGGCCCACTTCTCGAATGGACTGTCCTGCTTTCAATGCCCGCAGCACCGGTAACAACACATAGCCAATGCCGCCTGTAAGAACACAGGCCAGGACAGCCGTAATAATTATCTTTTCCATGCTTATGCCTCCGCTTCTCTTTTTATTAGTCGGTCAAAAAACTTTCCAGTACCTTTTCCACGTGAATTCCGTGGCTTCCTTTGAACAGCAGCACATCGCCACTGTGATAGATCTGCTTCAATTTTTCCGCCATGGCATTACCGTCGGAAAACACAAAAATACGCTCTTCCGACATTCCTGCCTGCTGGGCGCCCTGCGCCACCTGCGAAGCATTCGGGCCCAAAGCCAGCAGCAGATCTGCATACTGACTTGCCACTTTTCCCAGCTGATAATGGGCTTTTTCCGTTCGTTCGCCCAATTCCAGCATATCTCCCAGCAGAGCAATATGCCGTCCCTGCCGGCTTCCCAGCACTTTCAATGCCGCTTCCATTGATTCGGGGCCGGCATTATAGCTGTCGTTGATAATGCTACAGCCCTTTGCCTGGAAGGTCTCCTGCCGTCCGGCAATGTTGCGGAAACGGCTCAGGCGCAGTGCGATCTGCTCGGGCGCAACACCCATGGAAAGTCCCACGGAAACCGCCGCCAGGGCATCGGCCACATAATGTTCCCCCTCCAAAGGCAGTGTAACGGGGAAACGATTCTTACCGCTCCGCACCGTAAATTGCAATCCGCTCTCCGTCCGGCACACATTTTCGGCCTGTACCTGGCATTGGGGATTGTTCTTTCCGAACCATGTCACATTTTGACTGATCTGTTGCCGAACATCCCAAAGGAGCTTATCATCCCCATAGAGGCACAGGCGGCCGCCTTCTTTCATGCCATGGACGATTTCCATCTTAGCACGCAATATGCCATCCTGCGACTCGAAATTCTCCATGTGCATCACTCCGATGTTGGTGATAACACCGATATCGGGCTTCGCAATTTTGGATAAATAGGATATTTCCCCTGCATGGCTCATGCCCATTTCCAAAACGCCGACTTGGGTATCTTCCTCCATGCCTAAAATAGCCATGGGCATTCCCAGATCATTGTTAAAATTTTCAGGGGTCTTGCTGACGATATACGTTCCGCTTAAAACGGTGGCGATCATCTCTTTGGTGGTGCTTTTTCCAACGGAACCGGTCACCGCCACCACCGTCATGCCCATCTGTTGGCGCGCGCCTGCAGCGATTTGTCCCAGCGCGATGCGAGGATCCTCCACCATGATGGCAGGGTAATCTCCGCGCATTTGAGAGGTCAGCACCGCAGAAGCGCCTTTTTCCAGCGCCATTTCCACGAAGTCATTGCCGTCACGGGCACCGACCAGCGCCACAAACAGTTGTCCCGCACGGATGGTGCGGCTGTCGTTTCCTGCGCCGCAGAAGCACACATCGGCGTATTTCGGCTCTACATGGCCACCGCACCAGGCGGCAGCCTGTGCTAATGTGATATTTGCCATTTATTTTTCCTCCAAATAGTCCCTGACGATTTCCCGTTCATCCATGTGGTATTTGACTCCCATTACTTCCTGATAGGTCTCATGCCCTTTTCCCGCCAAGACGATTATATCATCTTTCTGGGCGATATTTATGGCGTAATGGATCGCTTCCCTGCGATTTTCTATGGCAACGTAGTTTTTTGCCTCTCCCAAACCTGCCAGAATATCGGCAATGATGGCGCTCGGTTCTTCCTTTCTCGGATTATCGGAAGTAATGATCGCCAGATCTGCCAGACGGACACCGATTTCGCCCATGATGGGGCGCTTGGTCTTATCCCGATTACCGCCACAGCCATATACGGCGATGAGCCTGCCCTTGCAAAATCCACGGACTGCGCGAAGGACATTTTCCAGTCCATCGGGGGTATGGGCATAGTCAATGAGGATGGTATAGTCTTTTCCGCAGGTGGGGACCACTTCCACTCTTCCCTTGACTCCACGGGCATCTTTCAATGCCCGTGCCGCATCTTCCGGTTCAATGCCCAGTTGCATGGCAATGCCCAGCACCGTCAGGACATTGTAGACGGTGAATTTTCCAGGGATCGGAACCGTGACTTCCACCCGTTTTTCGCCATAGACCGCCGTAAAATGCAAACCTGCGCCGCTATAGACAATATTTTCCGCTTTCAGATCTCCACAGCCGTCTACCGCCGTTGTCAGCGTGGGAATATCCTTCCCCTCCACCATCCGCCGCCCCCAGTCGGAGTCGGCATTGACCACAGCCTTGTTGCAATGGGCGAACAGCTCTGCCTTGGTCTGTCCGTAATTTTCCATGGTCTTGTGAAAATCCAAATGATCTTCCGTCAAATTCGTAAATGCACCCACCTCAAAGTGAATACCCTCTACACGGTGAAGTGCAATCGCATGGCTGGACACCTCCATGACCACATATTTGCATCCGGCATCTCTCATCTGCGCAAACAGTTCCTGCAACTGAATGCTTTCGGGGGTCGTGCGATCCGTGGCCAACACCTGCGAGCCGATCTGGTTTTCAATGGTACCAACCAGCCCCACCTTCTCCCCCATGCATCTTTCAATGACCTGCTTCAACAGCAACGTCACAGAGGTTTTTCCGTTGGTTCCGGTCACGCCGATCATCGTCATATCTTTAGATGGATGGCCGTACAAATTTGCCCCCATTCTTGCCAGCGCCAATCGATCGTTATCCACCAGCACATAGGGCACATCGATTTCCGGCCGTTTGGCCGTGACGATCACCGCCGCCCCCTTTTCCAGCGCCTTGGGAATATATTGATTTCCGTCAAAGGCGAAGCCGTTGAGTGCCATGAACAGGCATCCTGGCGCCATCTCCGCTCTGGTATCCCTGGTAACAGCAGGGATTTCCATATCCATATCCGCCGTGCTTTCCAGCACGGTCACGTTTTGAAGCAATTCTCTCAGTTTCATATTGATCCCCCATTAATCTCGAATATCCGTATCCGCAAAGGTAACGGTAATGGTCGTGCCCACTTCGACAACGCTCCCTGCCGCTACCGACTGTCCAATCGCTTTTACTTTCCCGTCCACCGACGGATTTCCCGCCACCAGAACATACAGCCCCAGTTTTCCGGCCGCATCGGCGGCCTGTTGTCGGGTCATGCCCGAAAAATCAGGTACCGTCACCGTCTGTACCCGTGTCTGCGTCCCTAAATAAAGCAGCACCTGGCTACCTGCCGGAACCGGTTGGCCGGCCGCCGGAATTTGACCGGTAACAGATGAATCACTGCCCAGTGTCTGCGCCGTCAAGTCAAGGCTTTTCAGCACCGCCGTAGCTTCCTTGACAGTCATACCGCTCAAATCGGGCATGGTCACTGTCTTTCCGGCCAGATCCTTTTCGCCGTAATTTCGTTCAACGCCCAGATAGGGCAAAATATCCGACATGACAGCGCCGACTGTCGGTGCCGCCATCACGCCGCCGGAAATATAAATTCCCGTGGAACGGGAGGGCGTATCCAATGCCACCAGCACAATATACTCGGGATCGTCCATCGGGGCCACGCCCACAAATGACACGATTTTGTCCAATGTCGGCTGTCCGTTTTCGTCCAGTACATCGATCTTTTCACTGGTTCCGGTCTTTCCGCCGATGGAAAAGCCTGCGACCGCCGCATTTTTTGCGGTTCCTTCCGTCACCACCGACTCCATCAGACTGCACATGATCTTGGAAGTCTCTTCGGAAATGACCTGCCGTACCACCGTCGGTTCCTGTTTGAGCACTGTGTTTCCATCGGTATCGATGACCTCCGAAACGATGTACGGCTCCATCAGATATCCTCCGTTTACCACTGCCGAAATGGCTCTGACCAGTTGCAGTGGTGTCAGCTTAAAGGTTTGGCCGAAAGATGCCGATGTCAAAGATGCCGTGCCCCATTTCTGGGTGTCCGTCACCAGCGCTTTATCAAAAAACACGCCTTTGCTTTCTCCCGACAGGTCAAACCCTGTTTTTTCCAGAATACCGAAATTTTTGATATATTCGTAAAACCGTTCTCCGCCCAGTTGCAATGCAATATTTGCAAAAGCAATGTTGCAGGAATTTTGAAGTGCCTGCGCCGTAGTTTGCGTTCCGTGTCCGGCGGAACGCCAGCAGTGCAACAACTGGGAACGGCCGGCGATATGGGCCGAGCCACTGCAGGAAAAGCGGTTTTGCAAAGTAATGCTTCCGCTGTCAAGAGCCGCTGCCAACGTCAACAATTTAAATGTCGAACCAGGCTCATATCCGTCGGAGATCACCCGATTTCGCCACTGCTTCAGCCGTGCGCTTTGCAACGCATCCCGATATGCCTGCATAGCGCTGACATAATTTTCACTACCCTGGGTATATTGTTGGGCAGATTGATAAAGATCCGCAACTTTCTTTGCCTGGGATGTATCGTAAATTTCAAGATAATCGTTGGGATCATAGCTGCCCAGCGTTGCCATGGCCAGCACTTCTCCGGTCTTAACATTCATGACAATACCGAAGGCACCGTTTTGGACATCGTATTTGGCAATGGCTTCTTCCATTCTTTTTTCCAGACAGGCCTGCACGGTAGCATCCAGTGTCAGCACCACATCGCAACCAGGAATGGATCGGACATATTTTTCATAGGAAAAGGGCATATCCATTTCATTATTGCCCTTGGTGGTGATCACTTTTCCTGCTGTTCCGGCCAGATAGCTGTTGTATGCAGCCTCTACCCCCTCCGACCCCACGTTGGAAGCATTGGTAAAACCGATCACCTGGGCAGCCAACGTTCCCATTGGGTAATATCTCCGGCTGCTGGGTTCCAAGTGAATGCCGGAAATGTCGTTCTCATTGATATATATGCGGATGCGCTCCGCTGTTTCCAGATCCACATTTGCTGCGATCTGTTTGTAACGTAATTTTGTATCTGAGGCCTGCTCTTCGATCCAGGCCGGCTCCAAAGTCAGTATTTCCCCGAGCATTCGGGATATTTCGCCAATATCTTCCTGCGCCTGTTTCAGCTCGTGAGGGTCCAGATACACGTTTTCCACGCTGACACTGCAAGCCAGAATATTCATATTGGCATCGTATATAGTCCCCCGATCGGCGGTAACGGAGGTCGTGCGGGTCTGATTGCGCAATGCCAAATTGGCATAGTAGTCATACTCTGTGACCATCAGCTGATAAAGCCGAAGTCCCACGGGCACAAATGCCAAAAAAGCAAGGGCCGTCATGGCCGCAATGATTCGCCTGTGATGGCCTGAATTGACCCGTATCCTCTCGTAATGTCCAATTCGATGGGGTGTTTTTGCCACTGGGCAGCCCTCCTTAAGATGGTGCAAAATGGGCAGCAAGGGAATCCCTTACTGCCCATTGCAGCTACTATCCTAATTTTATGGGCCAGCACTGTAATTATGCAAAAATTCCCGCCAGGAATGTGGTCACAGTGTCCCAGAAGCTCATTTGCACCTGCTCCTGTTCCGGTTCCTCCACAGAGAAGACCACCTTTTCCACACTGTCTTCCGGCACCATACCGGCTTCAACGGCGATATCGCGGATCTCATCCAGATCATAGCCGTCTCTGTAGATCTGCTCCAGCTGTACATTCTCCTGCTCCAGCTGCTGCACATACTCGCTCATTTGGCGGCTCAGGCGCACATTTTGCTGATACTGCACCAAACCGAATACCATAGCCACCAGCACCACTGCCGAGAGAATGATACCGGCCAATGCCACAGGATCCACGGCAATCACCTTACGCTCCGCCTTGCGGCGTTTATAAACAGGCGCCGTTTCCTGCTGCACCACCTGCCGCTGGATCTTTCGTGCGGCTGTGCCATCTACACTATATTGTACATATCGAACATCGGCTCGTAATGCCATGAGTCCCGCTCCCTTTCTATATTTTTTCGCAAACACGCAGCTTTGCGCTCCGCGCTCTGGGATTGATTTCCAATTCTTCTTCACCTGATACGATGGGCTTGCGACTGATCAGGCGCACCTGAGGCTTCTTGCCGCAAACACATACCGGAAAGTTTGGAGGACAGGTGCAGCCTTTGGCCGCCTCTGCCATGCCCTGTTTGACGATTCTGTCTTCCAGGGAATGAAACGTGATGATTGCCAATCTGCCACCGGCATTGAGCACCGGAATGGCATCTTTCATCACCTGCTCCACCGCACCGAGTTCATCATTGACTGCGATGCGAATGGCCTGAAAGCTTCTCTTTGCCGGATGTTGCTTTTCCCGCAATGCCGCAGGCGGCATTGCCGAGCGAATAACGTCCACCAATTCCAATGTGGTCTCGATGGGAGCAACTTCACGGCGGCGACATATGGCAGCGGCAATTTGGGGTGCATACCGTTCTTCGCCATAGGTATAAAGGATCCGCTTCAATTCTTCCTGGGGCCAGGTATTGACCACAGTATAGGCTGTCAGCACATCCTCGTTATTCATGCGCATATCCAGCGGAGCATCTGCCATGTAGGAAAACCCCCGTGCGCCATCATCCAGTTGAGGAGATGAAACACCAAGATCCAGCAAAATGCCGTCTACCCCGTCGATATTCAGATCCCGCAAAACATCTCTGATTTGGCAGAAGTTGGAGTGGACCAATGTGACTCGGTCCCCAAAGGGTTCCAGCCTTTGAGCAGCTGCTTTCAGCGCCACCGGATCACGGTCGATGCCGATCAAGCGACCGGTCGTCAACTTTGCGGCGATGCGGCTGGAATGGCCCGCACCGCCCAAGGTGCCATCCACATAAATGCCGTCAGGCTTGATATTCAATGCCTCGATGCATTCCTCCAACAGCACGGATACATGGTGGAACTGGTTCATAGTCCGATCGCCTCCAGCGAAGCCAGCAGTTTTTCGGGAGTCAGGTTCTCAAGCTCGAAGGCCTCGAACTCAGATGCATCCCAAATCTCAGCCTGACCGGCACGGCCGACGATCACCACATCTTTGGTAATGCCGGCATAGGTCATCAGATTTTGTGTCAAAGAAAAGCGGTTTTGCTTATCGGGATTACATTCCGTGGCGTTAATGAAGATCAGGCTGGCAGGGCCGGAGCGCTGTGCCAGGGGCAGCTGATTGTACTTTTCGTTCATTTCCGCCCAGCTGGAGGCCGGATAAATGGCGAGGCATCTGTGACCGCAGTTCACGCCCAGCGTGGCGTAAAATTCGCCACCCAGCTCTTCGCGCAACTTTGCAGGAACGAACAGACGGTTTTTATCGTCCATCTTTGCAGGGTATTTACCGATCATCCAGCCTCACCTCCTCCATTTTGCTCCACTTTACATCCATTTTGCTCCACGTAACAACAGTATAACAACACTTTCAAAAAAAATCAATCTTTTTTCGCAAAAAATTTAAAAAAATTATCAAAAGTCGGCGATTTTCACATTTTTGAACAGATGTTCAAAAATGCAAGGCAATTTTATCGTCTGTTATCTCCGCCTTGACATGCTGCGGCAGCGGTTCCGTGCGCAGCATCAGTTCGGCCAGCGGCGCCTCTAACCTTTCCTGCACCAGATGGCGTAGCTGTCTGGCGCCGCCTTTTCCCTTGCAGGATTCCGCCAAATTGGCCGCCAGATCTCCGGCCAATTCCAGATTTACCCCCACTGCCGCAGCACGATGATGAAGCAGTGCCAGTTCCTTTTCCGCGATCTTCTCCATTTCGCGGGTCCCCAAAGGCTGAAAATGAACGATTTTATCCAGTCGTCCTAAAAATTCCGGTGAAAAAGCCTGTTTCAGCTCCTCCTCGGTTTTCTCCGAGCGACCGCTGGGGCAAAATCCAAACCCGTCACCTTGTTGGTGCCCTCCGATATTGGATGTCATCACCACAATGGCATTTTTAAAACTGACCTGTCGACCGGTGGAATCCGTCAGCACCCCTTCTTCCATGATTTGCAACAAAATACCGATCACATCCCGATGAGCCTTTTCCAGTTCATCAAACAAGATCAGACTATACGGCCTGCGGCGCACGGCCTCCGTCAATTTCCCGCCTTCTTCGTACCCCACATATCCAGGAGGGGCACCGATCAATCGAGAAACAGCCTGTTTCTCCACAAATTCTGTCATATCCAGTCGAACCAGGGCATTTTTGCTTCCGTACATTTCCTCTGCCAGCACCCGACACAGCTCCGTTTTTCCCACGCCTGTGGGGCCGGCAAACAGCAAACTCGCCACAGGACGATTCTCATCCCGTATGCCGCTGAATCCTCGACGCACGGTTTCCGCCACCGTAGCCACCGCCTGCGCCTGCCCGACGACCCTTTCGTTCAGGATCTTTTCCAGCGCCAGTAAATGCTGCCGTTCATCGGCCGTCAGCCGCCCCACGGGGATCCCCGTCCGATCAGACACTGCCCAGGCAATGTCTTCGGCGGTCACGCCGTTGTGGTCATACTTTCCCCAGGAAATCGCCTGCATTCTATCCCTCAACTGGGCGGCTTTTTCATACTGCTTTTCCCGCACCGCCTCATGAAGCGCCAGTTCCAGCTCTTTTCGCGGTGTCGTTCCGCTTCCCTGCTCGGTCAACCGTGCCCGTGCCGCCCCTTCGTCCAGCAAGTCGATGGCTTTATCCGGTAAATATAAATCGGGAAGATAACGAACAGACAGCCGCACCGCTTCCTGCAACGCTTCTTCGGCGATCATTAAATGATGATGCAGTTCCATTCCGGATTTTAAGGCACGCAGGATCGCCAACGTGTTTTCCTCGCTGGGCTCTTCCACCATGACTGGCCGAAAACGCCGTTCCAAAGCCGCATCTTTTTCAATATACTTGCGGTATTCCGTCAGGGTCGTGGCTCCTAAAATCTGCAATTCGCCCCGACCCAAAGCCGGTTTAAAAATATTGGCCGCATCGATTGCGCCCTCCGCCGCCCCCGCTCCCACGATGGTATGCATTTCGTCCACAAACAGTATCACATCGCCACTACGCTTGATTTCCGCCAGAACATCACGCAACCGCTCCTCGAATTCTCCACGGTACTTTGTTCCGGCCACCAAATTGGCCATGTTCAGGCTGACAAGTCGTTTTTCCTTCAGTTGGGGCGGCACATCCCCCAGGGCCATCCGCTGTGCCAATCCCTCTGCGATGGCCGTTTTGCCCACGCCAGGTTCGCCTACCAACGCCGGATTATTTTTATTCTTGCGGCTGAGGATACCGATGACAGTATTGATCTCCCTGTCTCTTCCGATGACCGGTTCCATGGTTGCCGCTTTTGCGATCAGATCCTCGCTGAATTGCTCCAATAATTTCGTGCTAAACCCCTCCTTTTTTCGTTTGACGGGCTCCCGATCGCCCAAAAGTTTATATTCCACCGCTTTTGAAAACATCTGTTGCGGTTCGGCGCCGCAAAAATGCAACAATTTTGTCGCCGTTGAATGTTCCGTCCGTAGCAATGCCAGCAGGATATGCTCCGGAAACACTTCTTTTTCGCCGCTCCCCGCAGCTTCCAGTGCCGCATAAGACAGCACACTTTTGGCCTCTTTCGAAAGTCCCTGCTGCAGAGGAAGATTTTTCTGCCCCTGACCGAAATATAGCACGGTCAGATCCTTCAGCAACTCTTCCGACACGCCAAAAGAACGGATCAACCGCCCCTCCCAGCTTTCCAAGGCAGTCAATGCCAGCAGCAAATGGGCCGTGCCCACATAACTGTGTCCTAATTCTCTGGCTCTGGCGGCTGCATCCAATATCAAGTTGGCGGCATCCTGTCGATATCCCATGTTACGCCCTCCCATCGCCGAAAATTTTCCCCTGCTCCCGTAAAAAATATACAAAAATCGAAAAATAGGAATTGCATTTTCCGAAATCCATGTTAGAATAGGGATAGCCATCGCCTTAGTGGGGATGAGAAACACATATGGAGGAACAAATTCATGGCTTACAAGATCACTGACGCTTGTGTCAAGTGCGGCACCTGCGCTGACAACTGCCCTGTCGAGGCTATCTCCGAGGGCGACGACCAGTACGTCATCGATGCTGATGTCTGTGTCAGCTGCGGCGCTTGCGCCGACAACTGCCCTGTCGAAGCAATCGAAGAAGGCTGATTCTCGTTGAATCCGCTATTGGCCTGTGCACCCGCTTCGGCTGCACAGGCCGATTTTATACCAGGAGGTTTTCCATGGAGCAATTACAAGGCGGCTTCACCCTTGATACCGCCGCAGATGCCTTTCCTCTGAGCACGGACTCCATGCTTCTGGGCGATTTTGTCCGTCTGCCCAAAGATGCCCGTGTTCTGGATCTCGGTTCCGGCAGTGGTGTGCTGGGGCTTCTGCTCTGCGCACGGGACAGCCGATGCAACGTCACCGGTATAGAGCTGGATGAGAAAGCCCATTCGGTAGCGCAGGCCAATATCGAGCGCAACGATCTGAGCCGCCGATTATCCAGTATATGCGCCGACCTGCGTACAGTTGCACTGCCAAAAGGTCACTTCGATGTGTGTGTTTCCAATCCACCTTATTTTTCCGGTGGGCCCGCAAGCCTTGCCCACCCCACTGCCCGACGGGAAGACCACTGCTCGGTGGAGTCCCTTTTCGGTGCCGCCGCTGGGGCATTGCGTTACGGAGGCGACTTTTTCCTCGTCCATCGCCCCGAAAAACTGGCTCAGCTATGCGCCTGCGGCGCCGCCAACGGTCTGGAGCCGAAGCATCTGCGGCTGGTACGTCACCGGCAGAACGGCCCCATCAGTCTGATTTTGCTGCAATGCCGTAAGGGTGGCAAAGTGGGGCTGAAAATCGATGAAATATTTTTGTTTGACACTGACGGTGCGCCATCGGCGCAGTACCGTTCGATCTATCATTTGTAAGGAGAGTAACTATGGCCGGAATGCTTTACCTTGTCCCCACGCCCATCGGCAATTTGGGAGATATTTCCATCCGCTGTCGTCAGACCCTGGAAAACGCCGATTTTATCGCAGCGGAAGATACACGGGTCTCTTTGAAACTTTTAAACCACCTGGGCATAAAAAAGAGCCTTGTCAGCTACTATGAGCATAACAAGGCATTTAAAGGTGATGTGATTTTGCAGCGGATCCTTGCCGGTGAGACCTGCGCATTGGTGTCGGATGCAGGCAGTCCCGCCATTTCCGACCCTGGGGAAGATCTGGTCAAATTATGTGCCCAGCACGGCATTACCGTCTGCGCCATTCCAGGCCCCTGCGCCGTCATCACGGCGCTGAGCATTTCCGGTCAGGCCACAGGGCGCTTCTGCTTTGAGGGATTTCTGTCCACGGCCAAGAAGAGCCGCCGTGAGCATCTGGAAAGCCTGAAAAGCGAACAGCGAACCATGATTTTCTACGAAGCCCCCCACAAGCTGACCGCTACTCTGGAAGACATGGCCGAGGCATTCGGTCATGAGCGGTCCATCAGCCTTTGTCGGGAGCTGACCAAGCTCCACGAGGAAGTGTACCGCACCACCATCGGCGAAGCCATCGCCCACTATGAAGAAAATCCCCCCAAGGGAGAATTTGTCCTGGTGGTGGCAGGAGCGGAGCCCGTTGCGGAAGAAAAGCCCACCGCCACCGATGCCGCCGCGCGAGTGCAGCAGTTGCTGGCAGAGGGTCTTTCCAGAAAGGATGCCATCAGGCAGACCGCCAGGGAGTTGGACCTGCCCAAAAACGCGGTATATGATGCGGCATTGCAAATCGATGAATAAGCAAAACGAAGTCCTCCGGTGTATACCGGAGGACTTGTTGTTTACTTAGCTATGTTGCCATCAGTGCAGTGGATGACATAGGAGCCGGTATTCCTATCCCAGTCACTATTCTTTTTAATAGCATTCCACTGTTCCATGGTGCCATTAAAATTGATATCCGTCAAGCTGCTACAGCCGTAGAACGCAAAATCGCCAATGCTGGTCACACTCTTCGGAATTACAATTCTCGTCAGTCGACTGCAGCCGGAGAACGCATAATTATCAATGATCGTCACACTACCATCTGTGGGAATAACGCTGGTTTTACAGCCCGCAATCAATGTCTTACTAGCAGTCTCAATAATGCAGTTTCCAGTGCTATGATAAACCGCGTTTCCACTCTCAACAGTAATATTCGTCAAGCCTTTACATGCAGAGAATACGTCCCTGCCAATGCTGGTCACGCTATTAGGGATTGTGATACTCGTTAGGCTGCTACAGTTCCGAAACGCACAACCGCCAATGCTGGCTACACTGTTAGGAATCGTGATACTCGTTAGGCTGCTACAACCATAGAACGCGTTACTGCCAATGCCTGTCAACTTACTATTTTTTTTAAAAGTCAAGTTCTTTAGGCTTTTACACTTATGGAACGCATAATCACCAATGCTAGCCACACTGTTAGGAATCTTTACGCTCGTAAGACTACTACAGTCTTCGAATGCCCATCCACCAATACTTTCCACGCTGTCAGGGATCTCGACGCTTCTCAGGGTACTACAGTTCCAAAATGTGAACTTATCAATGCTTGTCACGCTGTCAGGAATCGTGATGCTCGTCAGGCTGTGACAGTATTTAAACGCTTTACTCGCTATACATTTGGTACCCTCTCTGATCACATAGGCACCAGACACGACATTAGAATTTGCCTCGATAAGATTATTACCAATGTACAGAACACCATTTTCCCAATTAGCATCATTTCTGTAATAGGCTGTGTCAATGAATGCACCCTCGCCAATTCTAGCTACGCTATTGGAAATCTCAATATTTGTCAGGTTGCTACACCAAACGAACGCATAATTATCAATGTTGGTCACGCCTACCGGAATTACGATACTCGTCATGCTATGAATTCCTCTAAACGCAGAAGCACCTATACCCGTCACAGGCAGACCATTATATGCAGCTGGAATAACAATATCCGTGTCTGTACAAGTACCAATTCCAACGACACTATAGCTTTCTCTGTCGCTATTTAATTTAAATTCCAAGCCTTCGCTAGCCGGTTTTGTGGGCTCGTTGAGTTCAGGTTCGGTTGGGTTGAGCTCAGTGGGCTCCGTCTCCGTAGTTTCCGGCTGGGTCGAGTCATCATTCGGTCTGCTGGTGGTTCCATTACCAATATTTCCGTTGTCTGGCTCTATTCCTCTTACACGGACTTTGCAGGTCACCTGCTGCTGTCCATAAATCAGCGTAACCTTTACGCCCTTGGTAGTATTTCCGATGCCATATACCATCGTACCCTCTGTTCGTACCAGTGACTCATCTTCACTAATGCATTCAAACAAGGTTGGATCAAATTTCTCTTTGTTTTTCACATAGGAATATAAATCGAAAGAGTATGTACCAGGGTGCAACGTGACATCTTCTATTTTCAACTCCAGATTTGGCGCAGAAAGATTGTGCTCCGGTCCTGCAGGTTCCGGTGCAGTTGTTTCGTCCTTAACCGGTGCCGTTGTTTCGTTTTCGATAGGTGCAGTGGTTT
>CAZVMK010000009.1:0-29018 GCA_964628315.1 uncultured Oscillospiraceae bacterium | reverse complement strand
CAAAGCCAAAAACAGGAACTTTTCAACCCTTAAACGCACAAAAACAGACGACACCCAACTACCGTTGAATGTCGCCTGTTTTCTTGTCCAATCCTGCTTGCAGTTGCCGATTTCGTAATTTCTCTCAAATTACTGTCTTATCAGCACACAGCTTTTGACGGCTGTCTTTTTATTTCAAAAGGGGTATCTATGGAAATATTCAACCTGTTTTATGAGACTGTACAGCAGAAAATCTCCACCGTTTTTCATTATATCGTTTTCTTCGGTGTTGCCGTCATTGGTTTTATGCTGTTCAGCTCCATGTTCCGTTTTCTGTTTGGAAAACGTGGCCAGCTGGGCAAGGCAATCACTTCCGCCATGGAAATATTGTGCTTATATCTCATCAGCATCACCCTTTACTGCTTCGACCTCCATTGCGAGTCTCTCACCTGCCCACTCCCCTTTCTTTCGATTGAAAACGACAGCCTGCAAATTTTCCCGATTTTACAAATGTCACTGCCTTCGATCTGCACGCAGTTTTTAAAATTACTGATGATCGCATTTGCGGTCAATGTAATGAATTCTCTTATTCCGGAGGGCAAACAGCCCCTTGTCTGGTTGCTTCTACGGACTTCCTCGGTAATTTTGGCTATCGGCCTCAACTATATTCTGGATTTTCTGCTGTCCGCCTGGCTTCCGAACGGGTTTGGAAACAGTGCTCCGGTGGTTTTGATTGGGATTCTGCTACTGCTCATTGCACTTGGCAGTATGAAACTCGTCATCGGCGCCACGTTATTTGTGGCAAATCCTCTTATCGGAGCCCTTTACACTTTCTTTTTTTCCAACTTTATCGGTCGGGCATTGGCTCGTGGAATCATCTCCGCCAGTCTGATCACCGGTCTTGTGTTTTTACTCAACTACCTTAAGATTTTCACCATCACCGTATCCGCGACCATTCTGATTGCTCTAGTTCCCGTTTATTTGTTGGTCATTGGGCTTTGGTATCTCATCGACCGAATTCTGTAAAAACGCCGCAGTTGTGTAACTGCGGCGTTTTTTTATTGAATACCTAGTGTCCGGTCTTGTCTTTTGACCTGGCGGCGATAAATGATCACAAATGCGATAAATTCACAAGCAAATGTAACTGCCCAGGAAATCGGGTAAGAAATAAACAATGCTGCTGCGGTATGGTGTTGCTTAAAAATCGTATAGATCCAACCGATTCGAATGCCGCAAACGCCCAAAATCGAAATCACCATTGGTGTAATGGAGCTACCCAGTCCACGCAGAACACCTGTTGTCACATCCATAATTCCCAGCAGGAAGTACGGAATGCACAGATAAAGCATTCGCTCCGTACCTGCCAAAATCGCCTCAGCTGCCGTCGGCGAGTCAGTGATGTAAATACGCAGTAAGGGCTCACGAAGCATATATACACCCACACCCATCACGATACCAAGCACTGTGACACAGCCCAGACAGATTTCCAGAGTCTTGCGGACGCGCTTATACTTTCCGGCGCCCATATTCTGGCCGGTAAAGTTGATGGCGGTCTGATGGAATGCATTCATTGCCACATAGAGGAAACCTTCAATGCTACCGGCGGCCGTATTTCCGGCCATGAACACGGTGCCGAAAGAATTCACGGAAGACTGGATCATTACGTTGGAAATGGAGAACAGCGACCCCTGAATGCCGGCCGGAAGACCCAGCTGAGAAATTTTCTTGATCTGCTCCTTATAAATTCGGATCTTCTTCAAATGCAGTTTTGCCGCATCCGTGCGGCGCATCAGCGCCCACACCACCAAAACGGCGGATATTCCCTGGGAAATAATGGTTGCCAGTGCAACTCCGTCCACTGTCATATCCAGACCAACAACAAAGAACAAATTCAGCAACACATTACATACGCCTGCAATAAACAGGTAGATCAGCGGCCCTTTGGTATCTCCTGCGGCGCGAAGCAGCGCTCCGCAGAAGTTATAAACCATGTTGAATATCATGCCGCAAAAGTAAATCCGCATATACATGGTCGCATAAGGCAAAACATCTTCCGGTGTGTCCATCCAAATCAGGAACGTCTTCGAAAAGCAAAGGCCCACAACGGTCAGGAGCACGCCACCGATCAATGCAGTAGGCAACGAGGTATGTACCGTGCGGTGGATGGCCTCATCATTGCGGCTGCCAATAGCATGGGCCAGGGTAACGCCTGCACCGGCGGACAGGCCGATAAACAGATTAACGATCAAAGTCGTGATGGCATTTGTGGCGCCCACAGCCGAAATATAGATATCTCCCTTTGTGCCAACCACCACCAAATCAGCCGCATTGAACAGCAACTGCAAAAACCCTGTTAAGATGATGGGTATCGTATAAGAAATAATGCTGGGAAACAGGGGTCCTGTCAGCATATCCCGCTTGTTACGCTTCATAAACAGCCTCTCTCTTCTAAATTCAGTCTAATATAATATTATATGCTACGGCGAGCAAAAGTTCAAGAGCAGATGCTTTTTTCGGAAATAATTTTTCTTCATCGGTTTCTTCTTTAAAAAGATTGACAACCATGGTATAATAAAAATAGTTATGTTATAAGGTGGCTCTTATGAAAAAATTATGTTTCCTACTTGTCTTTTTGCTGGTGCTTCCCCTCTGGGGTTGCTCCACAACGACGGACAATGCGCCTATTCTGGCCACGACACGGCCCGTTTATGACCTTACTTCCGCCCTGTGCGACGGCACCGGCCTGGATGTTGCTCTGCTCATTACGGAAAGTGTATCCTGCCTGCACGATTATTCCCTTTCCACACGCCAAATGAAATCTCTGGAAAACGCCCAGCTGGTCGTCATGTCCGGTGCCGGTCTGGAAGAATTTCAAAACGATGTTTTTTCCAACTGTGAAAATCTTGTGGATGCTTCCGAGGGCGTATCGTTGATCGAATGTCACGAAGAGCATGATGGTCATGATGCTCACGATCACGCCGGCCACGACCATGAACATGATGCCCACATTTGGCTTTCCCCCAAAAACGCTATCATCATGGCACGAAACATCTGTCAGGGACTAAAGGCCCAATTTCCGGCAAAAGCCGAGCAGTTCTCCCAAAATCTGCTGGTACTGGAAGCGCAGTTACTGCAGCTCCAGAACTACGGCGAGGAAACTTTGAAAGATATCTCCTGCCGTGAGCTTATCACATTCCACGATGGGTTCGCTTACCTTGCACAGGCTTTTGATCTGACCATTCTCGCCGCAGTCGAGGAAGAATCAGGCAGTGAGGCTTCTGCAAAAGAGTTGATATCTCTGATTGAGGAAGTGCGCCACCACCGGTTGCCTGCCATTTTCACCGAAATCAACGGTAGCTGTTCCGCTTCCTCTGTGATTTCCGCAGAAACAGGCGTTAAGGTCTATGCATTGGATATGTGCATGGGTGATGGCAACTATATCCAATCCATGTACAAAAACATTGACACTTTGAAGGAGGCGCTGGGATGAAACCAATGATCCACGGCGGAAAATGCAGCGATTCCTGCTGCCTGAGAGTGCAGAATTTGTCAGTTAAAATCGGAAACGAGCAAATTCTGTCCGACGTCAATATGCACGTCCATTGCGGCCAGCTTGTGGCATTGATTGGCCCCAACGGCGCCGGAAAAAGCACCCTTATCAAGGCCATTCTTGGTCAGCGTGACTATGAGGGAATTATTACATTCTCCTCCCCAGGCAGTCGCGGACGGGATATGAAGATCGGTTATGTGCCTCAAAGTCCTACTTTCGATGCCGGCGATCCCATTTCCGTTGCCGACCTTTTTGCCTGCTGTCACAGCCGCAGACCTGCTTTTCTCGGCATTTCCAAAAACACCCGAGAGCAGATTTTGGATTGTCTTGAACGCGTTCACGCTACGGAATTGATCGACAAGCGTGTCGGTACTCTTTCCGGCGGTGAACTGCAACGGGTACTTCTTGCCCTTGCACTGGAGCCTTTGCCCAATATTCTGATTTTGGACGAACCCCTTTCCGGTGTAGACGTAGAGGGTCAGACCGGACTGATGGATATGCTGGACGAAATTCGTCGAACCTATGATCTTTCCATTCTGATGACCACCCATGACTTCACTACCCTGTCCCGTTATGCCGACCAGGTCGCACTGATCGATCATCGGATCGTCAAGCTGGGTCCTGCTCAGGATGTCTTGTCGTCAACCGAATTCAAGGAAATTTTCCGCATGGCAGGAGGGGCAGAAAAATGAATATTTTCGATATTTTTGATTACCAGTTCATGCGCAACGCCTTCTGTGCCATTCTTATCATCGGCCCATTATTCGGCATTCTGTCCACTATGGTCGTAACGGGGCGGATGAGTTTCTTCTCCGATGCCCTCGGCCACTCCGCTTTTACCGGAATTGCCATCGGTTGCATCTGCGGTGTCGCGGCGCCGCTGTGGGTTGCCGTTATCTTCAGCGTGCTGCTTGCCTTGCTGTTCTCTTTCGTCCGTCACCGCAGTAATCAGGCCGCCGACACGTTGATCGGTGTCTTCTCCAGCACCGCCGTCGCACTGGGTATCTTTATTGCCACCCTCGGCGGCGACAGCTTCACCAAATACAACAAATACCTCATCGGCGATATTCTTTCCATTTTCAAAGGGGAGATCATTGCGCTGGCCGTAGTTCTGGTCGCCGTGTTTGTATTCTGGGTGCTTTGCTCCAACAAGCTGACCCTCAGCTCCGTCCATCCCCAACTGGCTTCTTCCCGCGGCATTGCAGTACATTGGATGCAGACCTGCTTTACCTGTGCCATTGCATTGGTCGTCACTCTGACCATTTCCAGCGTTGGATTGATGATCTTGAACTCTCTGCTGGTCCTGCCTGCGGCTTCCGCTCGAAACATCTCGAAAAATCTGAAACAGTATCATCTGTTTTCCGTATTGTTTGCCCTTGCCGCCGGAATTGCCGGTCTGTTGGCTTCCTATTTCTGGGGAAGTTCCGCCGGAGCCGCCATTTCTCTGACCCTGGCGCTGATTTTTACAGTCACATTCTGCTTCCGCAAAAAGGTCGGATGACCCGAAAGGAGCCCCGATGGAACAAAGCAAAGAAATTCGAATTGAACCCATCGCACGAATGCACAGCGACTTTGCAAGCAAATTCGGCATTCCCAGACAGAGCGGCATTGTCCAGGAGCTCCGCTCCGTCATCGTTTTTGAGCCGGCCTACAGAAACAGTGATGCCCTGCGTGGTATGGAAGGGTTCTCCCATCTGTGGCTGATCTGGCAATTCAGTGAGGCGGTTCGCAGCCAATGGTCCCCCACCGTTCGCCCACCCCGTCTGGGCGGAAATACCCGAATGGGCGTTTTCGCCACCCGCTCCCCTTTCCGTCCGAATAATCTTGGGCTTTCCTGCGTGAAATTTTTAGGATTGGAAGAAACCGCCGAATTTGGCACGGTCATCCATGTGGGCGGTGCCGACCTGATGGACGGCACGCCGATTTTTGATATCAAGCCCTACATTCCTTACGCCGATTGCCATCCCGATGCCCTCAGCGGATTTACAGGCGGAACGGAGGGTGAAATTTTGGATGTGGACTTTCCGCAGGCCCTGCTTCAGCGGTTGCCGAAAGCCAAGCAGGAAGCACTGATCGGTATTTTAGCCCACGATCCTCGCCCCAGCTACCAGAAAGACGCCCAACGAATTTACGGCTTTTCCTTTGCGGATTTCGAAATTCGCTTCCGTGTGGACGGCACGCAGTTGACCGTTGTAGATGTCACGCCAAAAGCATAACAATGCGCATGAGCAAAATCGCTCATGCGCTTTGTTACTGTTTTCTGGCCAATGTATAATCATCGCCCTGACGATAAAAGGGGCAACGGCCATTGGGCGTTGAGAAAAAGCGATATACCTCGTCCTCATCCAAATCCATCATGCAATAGTATTCATCATATTCTTCATCATAATCGTAATACCAGCAAGTATCACACTGGCTGTCCATACTCATCCCTCCAAATAAACAGTCTTTAAACAGCCGTTATCCCAAATCATGCAACTGTTGCTGCCATCTTTCGGAATAGAAACCGAGCCTGGATTGATACAACGAATTCCGTTTCTGTCCTCATCCATCTTGACGTGGGTATGGCCGAAAAGGAAGACACTCCCCTTTCCCAGCTGAGGCAAATTATCGGGGTTGTGATGATGCCCGTGGGTCAGATAAAAAGTGACTCCGTCAGCCACAAGCAGGAGATATTCTGCCATGCAGGGAAAGGGCAAAACCATTTGATCCACTTCGGCCTCGCAATTTCCGCGAACTGCCAGAATTTTATCCTGAACATTGCTGAGCATGGAGATCACCTGTTTGGGCGCATAATCCCGCGGCAAATCATTTCGAGGACCATGATACAGCATATCCCCCAACAGCAGAATTTTATCCGGTCGTTCTCTTTCAACGACCTCCATCAGCCGGCCGCACCAATAGGCCGAGCCGTGGATATCCGATGCAATGACAAATTTCATTCTTATCTTCCCTCCAAATAGGCAGTAATGTCAAAGGGTTTTAGCTTTTCGTCTTTCCGCAGATATAGCGGATGATGAGGGTGTCCTTTTTTGGTGATCGCGCCTGCGCACACCCAGCAGGCACCGTAAGTCTGGCCAAGTTGCACCATGTCCCTTACGCAATCTGCAAGATAGTTCCTTTTTTCGATGATAGCGCCCCAGGCTGCCCAGACAGTCGGTTTCTCGGAAATGGATAGAACATAACGAAAGGCCTCCATATTTTCTCTGTGAAGCAATGGGTTACATTGTTTTTCCATATCGTCAGGACTGGTCGCACGCTGGGCATAGACATTGAACATGATAAAGCTGTCAAAACCGTTTCCCAAAGCGATGCGTTCCACCGATTTCAAGGTATTATCCAAATTGTCCGGCTCTGCGGTAGAGGGATTGATGCCAATACAGATCAACGGATTTTTGCCCCGTGTACCCAGAATATATCTGTATTCCGAGTAAAAGTTGGGGGCATAGAGCCACTTTTCGATATCATAGCTGTTGTTCGGTGTGTTAGCCGCTTCCAGGGCTTGCCCAAATGTAACCAGTTCCAGACGATCGGTGGTTATAGACGGAATATGCATTTTTCTCTCCTTACGCCCACAGCACCGTGTCAACGGGAATGTCAAACTCTTCCGTTTCAAGGCTGGGCAACATCTGAAAATCATAGCACAGTGCTAATGTCGGATGCATCGGCTCTGCCGCCAGAAAACGGTCGTAAAACCCACCGCCGTAGCCAATTCGGTGCCCCTGTGCATCAAATGCCAGACCTGGCATCAAAACCAGCGCCGTCTTGTCATCGGCCACAGGGAAATCATCGATCGGTTCGGGAATACCGGCATAGCCTTTTGCTACCCTTGTCATATCCTCGATATAAATGAATTTCATTTCGTTGCCGTAGACCTTCGGCACTGCCACACGCTTTCCGTCTTTGATCGCCTGAATGAGCATAGGCACCGTGCGAACTTCCTGATTATAGGGTAAGTAACCATAAATGGTTTTTGCCTGACGATAAGCTTCGGATTGGCGAAACAATTGACCCAATCTACAGCTGGCGGCGTTGATCTGCTCCTCTGTCATAGCACGTTTCTGTTCCCGAATTTGGCGGCGCAATGTCTGTTTATCCATAAGATGTCCCTCCGCTGTTCTTTTTCTGATATTTTAACAGATATAAAGCGTAAATGCAAGATAAATGCCACATTTGCTCAGCAAATGTGGCACGATTATCATATAAGGATCGCTTCGAAGGTCTGACGCACTCTCGCCAGTCTTCCGTCGGCAAAGGGGCTTTCCAGCTGCGCTTCTTCAATAAATGCCAGCAGATACGGCTGTGAGAGGGTCATGTTCTTTTCAAAGCAGGCAACGCCCTTTCCCTTTTCGCCTTGTTCCAGCTCATAGATCTGCAATGCCACATCATTACTCAAAACATAGCTGATCACGTACAGCGGACTTTCATAGAAATGGGTCACGCACACATAGTCACGGCCGTCCCGACCGTTTGTGTCCATGCCGTAGTCTGCCAGCACTTGTTCATAAAGGGCCTGAATGTTTTCCACAGTCAATTCATCGCCGCTCAACCCGTAAACCTGGTGTTCAAAACTGGCGTAGGCCGCCTGCTCCACGTAGACACAAAGGCTATCCGCCATTTTCAGTTTTTCAAGCTGTCCCACATCGTCGGCATAGGAAAGGCTCAGATATTCCATCGACTGAGAAAAAATTTCCGCCACATCCACACCTTGGGCTGCACCGCCATAATTGGCATAGTCACAGCAGAAATGGCCAAACTCGTGGGCAAAAGTCAGCTTATCGTATTCGCTGCCGGTAGGACACACAAAAACATAGGGCACCGCATAGCTTCCCAGATAAATCTCAAAGGAAGTGTTATATTTGTTTTCGCTGTAAGTAATGTCATAGAGGTCAGCCTTTTCCATTTGTGCAAAGGCTTTTTTGATGGTGCCGCCCATGCTCTCAGCCACGGAACAAACATAGGAAAGCATATCTTCTTCCGTGCAATAATCCAGTTCCAAATTGCTCCAAAAATCGGAACTGTTCAGCTGGATATAGAGCGGAACCAGCTCTGCCCGAACATCGGCCAGATAGCTGACGGCCTGCTCCGGCTTATAATCCCGAAGATGGTAAAAGTCATAGGCAAATTGAACATAGCTGTCGTAACCTGCATAGGAAGCCATTTCTTGCCGCACCTGCACCAGCTGACAGAACACCTGAGCCATTTGGCTGCCGTATTGCTCAAAGTATAAGTCCGAATAATATGTAACGTCCGTTGCCTGACCGCTGATGGTCTGATATTGAGACTGCAACAGTGCTTCCTGCTCCAGCAGCGACATCATTTTATCATCATAGAGGCTTTCGCCCTCGTAGCTTTCAAAAAAGTCCTCACCGAAATAGTCGTCGCTCTCCAGGGTTTCTCGTAGAGGGGATTTTGCAAGAGCCCGATAAAGGCTATCCAACCCCGCATCGGCAGTGGCACTCTGCTGGGCGCAGAAGCTATATTCCGCTTCCCAGTAAAGATCTGTCAGGTCACGGCTGTAGTTGATAAAAGCCAGATTTAAGTTGGTATAAAAGGAATCGTAGACTTGATAAAAATTCAAAATCGCCGTTTCCAGCTTGCTGATCTTTTTCTCCGTCAGAGCGCTGGAAATGCTGTTTTCAAGAACTTCATCAAATTCGGTCATGTTCGGGCGAACATATTCCATCTGGTCGTAGGAAGTCACCCCTCCCATGATATTACATCCGGTCAACAGCATCGCCGTGATCACCATTATACTCAAGACGACCCGTAATAATTTTCTCATGGTCACACCTCCAGTTTTGAGAAATTATAGCACAAAAATCCAGCCAATGCAATAAAAAATACCGAGGCTGCAAAGCAGTCTCGGTACTCTTCAGTTTGATTAGCCTTCGTTGCGCATCTGAGCGAAGCACTCGCTGCAGAACACAGGACGATCAGACTTGGGCTCGAAAGGAACCTTAGCCTCACCGCCGCAACGGGCGCAGGTAGCAGTGAAGAACTCACGGGGGCCACGGGTAGCGTTCTTGCGAGCATCACGGCAAGCCTTGCAGCGCTGGGGAGCATTCTGGAAGCCACGCTCAGCATAGAAAGCCTGCTCACCGGCGGTGAACACGAACTCATTGCCGCACTCTTTGCAAACCAAATTCTTGTCTTCGTACATTGTTTTTACCTCTTTTCGGTTGTTTGCCCCGTAAAAGCCACCGCAAAATTATCTGGTTGGAATCCGGAGTCTGTGAATAATATATGTGGGCAAGCCACACTGGCATTATACCATACAAATTGAATTTGTCAATCAGAAATCCGTTATTTTCATACAAAAAATTCGGGTTTACGGGCCTAATTATCATAATCAGATATCAAATTGCGCCTGCCCTTCATAGGCAATGTGCAAATGATCGTAAGCCAGTGCAGTCACACAGCGGCCTCTGGGCGTGCGTGTCAAAAATCCAAGTTGCATCAGGTAAGGCTCGTACACATCCTCCAGTGTGACCGCTTCCTCGCCAATGGTTGCTGCCAGCGTTTCCAGACCCACAGGGCCGCCGCCATAGTTGCGGATAATGGCCGTCAGCATCCGCCTGTCGATGGCATCCAATCCCAAATGGTCCACTTCCAGTCGGCTTAGCGCCAAATCGGCCGCCTCCTTTGTGATCACACCATCGCACATGATCTGCGCAAAATCGCGGACACGGCGCAAAAAACGGTTAGCGATTCGGGGCGTTCCACGGCTACGGGAGGCAATTTCCATTGCTCCTCGCGGATCGATCTCCATACCCAAAATGGTAGCCGAGCGTGTGACGATCCTGGCCAATTCTTCAGGTTTGTACAGTTCCAACCGCAGAGAAACCCCAAATCGGTCACGCAAAGGTGCCGAAAGCTGGCCTGCTCGGGTAGTCGCACCGATCAAAGTAAATTTCGGCAAATCCAGCCGAATAGAATTGGCACTTGGGCCTTTGCCTACGATGATATCGATGGCAAAGTCCTCCATGGCAGGGTATAAAATTTCCTCAACCACCCGATTGAGTCGATGGATCTCGTCAATAAACAGGATGTCACCTGGGTTGAGGTTGGTCAACAGCGCCGCCAGATCACCTGGTTTTTCGATGGTAGGGCCGGACGTGACCCGAATATTGACCCCCATTTCGTTTGCGATAACACCGGCTAACGTTGTTTTACCCAAGCCTGGAGGGCCGTAAAGCAGAGTGTGGTCCAGGCTCTCCCCTCTCATTCGTGCCGCCTCGATATAAACCGACAGATTTTCCTTTGCTTTCTCCTGACCGGTATAGTCCGACAGCCGTTTGGGGCGCAATCCAATCTCCCCTGCATCCTGAGGCGCAAAAGTAGGAGAGATCATAGGGATATCCAGTTCTTCAGAAAATTCTAAACTCATAACGACTCCACAGTTTTTTCTTACCAAAAATCCAAAATATAGTTTCTAACAGCAGCGCAAGCTCTGCAATGAGCATATAAAAATCAGGCGATACCATCGCTATAATCGCACGTTTCCCTCTTTTATCCCTTCATCACCATGGCACGCAGGGCATGGCGTACCATTTCTTCCGTCGAAGCATTGGGATCAACGCCTTTCAACGCAACTGCGATCTCGGATGCGGAATAGCCCAGTTCCTGCAACGCCGCATTGGCCAACGCCGCATTATTGCCCTGAGGCACCGATGCAGCGGTTTTTGCGCCGGAGAAATCCAATTCCATGCCACCGCCACCGATCTTGTCTTTCAATTCCAGAATGATCCGCTGAGCGATTTTCTTACCCACGCCCTGCGCAGCAGTCAGCAACTTTTCATCCCCTGTCATCACAGCCAATGTGAAATTCTGGGGACCACCGGCGGATAAAATCGCCATAGCCGCTTTGGGGCCTACACCGTTGACGGTGGTCAGCAATTCGAAGCAACGCTGCTCTTCTTTGCTTTCAAATCCGTACAGCTCATAGGCATCTTCCCGAATGGACTCGGTAACATAAAGCCTTGCGGTTTGATTCAATTTTAACTGTGCGGCGGTGTAATTCGTCACACGGCAACCATATCCCACACCGTTGCAATCAATAACAGCCAAACCTGGCTCCAGCAACGCCACCGTGCCGGAAACAAAATAAATCATAGAACGCCTCCAAAGGATTTTTAACAGCTACTGCCAACTTTCGACAGCAGGGATGTAGCCGAACGTGCGTGGCACAGGGCAATGGCGATGGCATCGGCCGCATCATCCGGTTTCGGCATGGCATTTAAGTGGAGCAACCGCTTTGTCATGTCCATCATTTGCCGCTTGGTGGCATTTCCATATCCCACCAGAGAAAGCTTGACCTGCATAGGTTTATAAGAAGTCACTTCCAGCCCCGCCTGACGGATGGCCAACAGCACAACCCCTCTGGCCTGAGCAACACCGATACCGGTGGTCACATTCTGGCCGAAGAAAAGTTCCTCTATGGCTACAGCATCCGGCTTTGCCTGTTCCAAAAGACGGCACATATCATTATAAATGATTTCCAGTCGTGCAGAAAAATCCATGCCTGCCGGTGTTGTGATCGCTCCGCAGGTAATGAGTTTACTCTGCCCCCGTTCTGACTCTATCAGGCCGAAGCCCGTAATCCCGTAACCTGGGTCGATGCCGAGTATACGCACTTCGCGCCCCCCTTTTTTTACATTATATCATTTTCCCTCGGCAGATACAAGCAGGAATATATCATTGAGGGCCGACAGTTGATTATGCGTGTACCGAACCGGCCGTCTGCGCAAAAGTTCTGCGAAAAAATCTTCCAGCTGATCCACACGCAAAAGGCTGAATTCCTCCGAATTTTCAGGTACCCGACGAAGCTCACACTGCACGTCAAACACAATACAGCTATGAAAATCTTCTTTTGAAAGTTTCAAAATTTGCCGCAGACTTTCAATATTCTCCCCGTTTTCCGACAGAGGGTTCATGAATTCCTGTCCATCGCCCAGGTAATTGAAATCAACCCATCGCAAGGCATCTTTCTGTCCATGGATCACACCGTTTTGATGGCACTGCTTGAGAACAAATATGCCCTTTTCATGCAGCATCAAAAAACAGCCTCGAAACTCCTGCAGATAAAATCCCCTGCCACCAGGCTTCGCAAATATGTACAGGAAAGAATATTTTGTTCCAAAATCTCGTCAGCAGGGAGTGTACCTGCTCTGCTTTGAAGAAATTTTGCCATAAAACATCCTCCTGAACATTTTTTCTTAATAATAACACATTCGTTCTAAATCGTCAAGGTGCATTTCTCTCTTTGGCGTTTTTTCTTATTTTTTACACATGAAATCCTTGTCTTTGGAAACACTAGTTTCGAGGTGGGTTGATGGAACATTTTTTCTGCAAAACAAAAATCATTTTCGGTTCAGGTGCCGTTGCCGCGCTGAAGAATTTACACATTCGACGGCTCTTTCTCGTCTGCGACCCTTTTTTCGAAAAGAACGGTATCGCCAAAAAAATAATCACCACAGCAAAGGCCGATGAAAGCCGCATCTTTTCCGAAGTCGTGCCGGATCCGTCCGTTCATCTGGTGGCACGAGGCGCAGCTCAGGTTCGGGACTATTCCCCCGATGCGCTGATTTCTTTGGGCGGCGGTAGTGCCATGGATTGCGCAAAAGCCATGATCTTTTTCTCCGGTTGCAAACCAACGCAAATTGCGATCCCTACCACCTCCGGTTCCGGCTCCGAGGTGACGGACTTTGCCATTTTGACCCACGAGGGAGTCAAGCATCCGCTGGTAGATGGCAATATCCGTCCTGATATTGCAATTTTGGATGGGGATCTTGTATCCTCCATGCCTCCGACTCTGGTTGCCGATGGGGGTTTTGACCTGATAAGTCACGCACTGGAGGCCTATGTTGCCGCAAACGCCGGAACATTCAGCAGTTTATACGCCGTTCAGGCGCTAAAAATCGCCATGGCACAACTACAGACAAGTTTCGATGGAGATAACCCCTCACGGGAGAATATCCACATGGCAGCGACCATGGCCGGTATCGCATTTTCCAATGCAGGTCTGGGATTGTGCCACGCCATCTCCCACAGTTTGGGCGGCTCTTTTCACATTCCTCACGGACGGCTCAACGCCATTTTATTACCCAATGTTATGGAATTTAACGCCGCTGTGTGCCATCATCGCTACGGGGAACTGGCTCGAAGGATCGGGCTTTCCTCCGGCAATGACATTATGGCATTTCGTTCACTGAAAACCGCGCTGGTGCGGCTTCGTCATCATCTGGGTCTGCCTGAAACACTGGCCCAGGCCGGTGCTTCTCCCGAGCAAATTCGAACCAGCATGGATGCTCTCGTTTCCGCAGCACTTGCCGATCCCTGTTGCAACACCAATCCCCTGCCCCCGACTGCGGAGGCGGTAAAGCGGATCATCACGGAGGTCTGTGGTCGTGAGTAACAAGCTTCTCTCTGTGGGGCTGGATGTAGGCACCACGACCACCCAGATGGTCCTCTCCCAGCTGACCATCCAAAACAGAGGTTCCTCTTTCAGTGTTCCCGACATGGAGATCGGCCAACGGGAAATTCTCTATAAAAGCCCCGTCTACTTCACTCCACTGCTGGGCAAAGATCGGGTCGACGGAGAAAAAATTCGTGCTCTGGTGCAAAAAGAATATCTTGCCGCCGGAATCGATCGACGGCAGGTGGACACCGGTGCCATCATCATTACCGGCGAAACCAGTCGAAAGGAGAACGCCCGTGCAGTACTGGACAGTTTATCCGACTATGCAGGAGACTTTGTGGTTGCCACCGCCGGCCCACATTTGGAAAGTGTACTGGCCGCAAAAGGGGCCGGCGCTGACCGATTTTCCGAAGAACACGGCTGTACCGTGTTGCACATGGACATCGGCGGTGGGACGGCCAACCTGGCCCTCATCCGTGATGGTAGTATCATTTCCACAGGATGTATGAATGTAGGCGGACGGTTGGTCAAACTGGATGAAAACGGCATCATTTTATACCGCTCTCCTGTTTTGGACGATCTATGGGACTATCGCATTGGTCAAAAGCCGCCACATTCCTCCCTTGAG
The DNA here is from genome assembly GCA_964628315.1 of uncultured Oscillospiraceae bacterium. GTDB lineage: Bacteria > Bacillota > Clostridia > Oscillospirales > Oscillospiraceae > Faecousia. The sequence goes on along the minus strand of CAZVMK010000009.1, from coordinate 14,441 downwards.
CAACTGTGCAACACGCTAGCCCAGGCCCTTGAAATGGCCGCAGGCCTGCGCCCTCCTACCAAGGTATTCACCTCCCTTTGGACCGCAGAAGCAGGCAGTCCATGGAAAATTCCGGAGGGCGAGCCCATTCTTTCTTTTTCCGGTGGCGTGGCTGAGTGCATTGAAAACAAGTTCTCCGCTTTAGCTTTCGGTGACATCGGGCCGCTCTTAGGACAAGCCATCCGAAAAAGCAGGTTATGTCAGCGGCAATACCGTCTGGGACAGGAAATGATCCGTGCCACCGTCATCGGCGCAGGCAGCTACAGCACCCAACTTTCGGGCAGTACCGTATTTTACCGAAACATTACCTTTCCCCTGAAAAATTTGCCGGTCATCTCTTTTTCGGAGGCCGAACAGGAAAGTCCCGATTTCGGCAGTCTTATCCGCCAACGGACAATGCAGCAGGAAACGCTTTCCGTAATATCCTTTGCAGGCTATTTCGCCCCTAAATACGGTCAAATCACCGCTCTGGCTGACCTGTTTGCAAGCGTTGCGCCGCCGCTGGTTCTGGCTTGCCAGGCAGATATGGCAAAAGCACTGGGGCAGGCCCTGGCATTACGACTGCCTCCCGATGCCCCGATTTTGTGCATCGACCGTTTAAATTTGCCGCCGAACAGCTATTTGGACGTAGGCGAACCTGTTGGCAGTGCCCTGCCTGTCGTGGTCAAAACTCTGATTTTGGAGAAGTGAAATATGAAATTACAAACGACCCTGTTGGGAAAAACTTACCTTTTTCGGGACATCAAGGATGTTCTGGCAAAGGCAAACGAGGAAAAAACCGGTGACAAACTGGCCGGACTGGCCGCCGAAACGGCTCAGGAGCGGGTCGCCGCAAAGGTGGTACTTTCAGCGCTGACACTGGCCGATCTTCGGGAAAATCCTGCTGTACCCTACGAAGAAGATGAAGTTACACGCATTATCCAAGACGATGTCAACGAAAAAATTTATCAGCAGATCCGCGGATGGACCGTCTCCGATCTACGGGAATGGATTCTGTCCGAAGAGACCACCGGTGCCGATATTCATCGGATCAGCCGTGGTCTTACCGCCGAAATGATCGCCGCAGTGGCAAAATTAATGAGCAATCTGGACCTGATATATGCATCCCACAAAATCATCGTCACCGCCCACTGTAACACGACCATTGGCCTCGCAAATACTCTTTCCTGCCGCCTGCAGCCCAATCATACCACCGATGATCCGGAGGGCATTACTGCCTCCACACTGGAGGGTCTTTCTTTCGGTGCAGGAGATGCCGTCATCGGTCTAAACCCCGTCACCGACTCGCCGGAACAGGCGGCAAAGATTTTGCACCGTTTCCAGGAGATCAAGGAGCATTGGGAAATCCCGACTCAAATCTGCGTTCTTGCTCACATCACCACCCAAATGAAAGCTGTCCGGTCCGGCGCTCCCTGCGATCTGATCTTTCAGTCCATTGCCGGTTCTCAAAAAGGAAACGAAGCCTTCGGTTTCTCTGCCGCCACTGTAGCGGAAGCCAGAGATCTGCTGCTTCACGAGGGCACCGCCGTCGGACCGAATGTAATGTACTTTGAAACAGGTCAGGGCTCCGAACTTAGTTCCAACGCCCACCACGGCACCGATCAGGTCACCATGGAAGCCCGTTGCTACGGTTTTGCAAAACGTTTTCAACCTTTTCTGGTCAACACCGTTGTCGGTTTCATCGGTCCCGAATATCTGTATGATGCCCGACAAGTCACACGAGCCGGTCTGGAAGACCATTTCATGGGCAAGCTGACAGGTGTTTCCATGGGATGTGACTGTTGCTATACCAACCACATGAAAGCCGACCAGAACGACATTGAAAATCTGGCTTCTCTTCTGACCATGGCCGGATGCAATTATTTCATGGGCATCCCCCACGGGGATGACATCATGCTCAATTATCAGACCACCGGTTTCCGTGAAACCGCCGCTTTACGGGAACTGACCGGTAAGACGGCCATCCCCGAATTTCAAAAATGGCTGGAGAAAATGGGATTTGTTGAAAACGGACACCTGACAAAAAAAGCCGGTGACGGTTCCGCTCTGCTGTGGTAAGCGTGAAAGGAGAACGCCATGAACAAAGAAGAATTGTCTGCGCTGGTGGCTCAGCTCATTGCCGAGATCAATGTCGAACCACCGGTCAAAGCCGCTGACTACAAACCCACTTGTCCTCATCCCCAACCGCCTCGAACATCCTTTCAGGACGGAGATTTTGTGCCTGATGTGACAAAACTGGACCTGCGGAAGCTCTATATGGTGGACACGCCTGCCGATGGGGACAAATTTCGCCGCATGAAGCTCAAAACCCCTGCTCGACTGGGTTCGGGCAAGGCCGGTCCCCGCTACAAAACTTTGACCATGCTCCGCTTCAGAGCCGACCATGCCGCCGCGCAGGATGCAGTCTGGTCGGAATTGGATGCGGAATTTGCAAAAGAAAATGACCTTCTGCCTACTAAAACCCGTTGCGAAAGCAAAGAAGAATATCTGACCCGTCCCGATTTAGGGCGCTGTTTCGATGAACACAACGCAAAAGTCATCAAAGGGGTCATCGATGCGCCTGTCCGTGTTCAAATCGTTGTGGGCGACGGTCTTTCCAGCGCCGCCATTGCCGCCAACGCCATGGATTGTATGGCCGCTCTGCAAGACGGGCTGAAAGCCAGAAATATATCTACCGGCAAGGCAATTTTTGTGAAATACTGCCGTGTTGGCGCAGGGGATGCCATCGGCGATATTACCGGCTGTGAACTGGTATGTATGCTTGTAGGCGAACGGCCTGGGTTAGTAACCGACAAAAGTATGTCCATCTATATCACCTACCATCCCCACACGGGAGTTTCCGAGTCCAGTCGCACGGTCATTTCCAACATTCACGCCCAAGGTACTCCGGCAGTGGAAGCCGGTGCCTATGCGGCGGAACTGATTGAAAAGATCCTGCAAAAAAGAGTTTCCGGCGTAGGACTGCATTTGGAGAACGGCCAATGATCAAAGTCAATATTCTCGCAGTTCAATATATTCCCAATGCAGCTCAGGATCTGTGCAACGGATTGCAGATCCCCAGTCACCACCACGCACTGGCATTGCTGACCACCGACAGCGATGATGTCACTTTTATCGCACTGGATGAAGCCACCAAGGCCGCAGAGGTGGAGGTAAGTTACGCCCGTTCCTTTTATGCCGGTGCCGACAATGCCACCACTCCCCACGCAGGTGAGGTCATCGGTATTTTATCGGCCGCGACTCCTACCGCCGCCAAAAGCGGTATGGAAGCCGCCCTTTCCGCCTTTGAACACATCGGTTTCGAAACAGCAAACCATGTTCCCTATCTTGCCCACACCGTCAGCAGCTGCGGAAGTTTTCTGGCATCCCAGGCCAATGTCAAGATTGGCTCTGCCTTGGCTTATCTGATTGCACCGCCGGCGGAAAGCATCGTCGGTCTGGATGCGGCGTTGAAATCCTCGGACGTGCGGCTGTGCAAGCTCTACGCTCCCCCCAGCGAAACCAATTTCGGCGGCGGTTTGCTGACAGGGACCCAAAGTGCCTGCGTTGCGGCCTGCAATGCCTTTGCCGATGCCATTAAACAGGTCGCCCAAACGCCGAAAAAGGAGTGATTACCATGGAATTTGAAAAAGATCTGGCCGCTCGACAGGAAGCCAGAGACCTTTGCCGAAAAGCAGCCTCGGCACAAAAAGAATTGAGCCGCTTTCCTCAGGAAAAACTGGACGAAATATGTAAATCCGTCGTCAAACGTTTTTCTGCCGCCGCCACCGAACTGGCGGAAATGGCCGTTCAGGAAACAGGATTTGGCAACACCCAGGACAAAAGGGACAAAAATCTCTTTGCATCCGAAACCCTCTGGACCGCCATCAAGGATATGAAAGCCGTTGGAATGCTGAAAGAGGACCCCGAAAAGAAGTTGTGGGAAATCGGCGTTCCGGTGGGTGTGATCGCCGCTATTATTCCCAGCACCAATCCGACTTCCACCATTTGTTACAAGGCACTGATCGCCTTGAAATCCGGCAACGCCATCGTCTTCTCCCCGCACCCGAAAGCCCTTTCCTGTTCACTGAAAGCCGCTCATTTGGTAGCCTCTGCCGCCGAGGAAGCCGGAGCCCCTGCAGGGGCGATCGGTTGTTTAAGCATCGCCTCCATGGCCGGATGCCAGGAAATGATGTCCTCCGATTTTGTCGATCTGATATTGGCCACCGGCGGTCCGGCAATGGTCAGATCTGCCTATTCCTCCGGCAAACCGGCCATCGGTGTCGGCGCCGGCAACGGTCCTGCCTATATTCACCATAGTGCCGATGTCAAAAAGGCACTTGAGTGTATTCTCCGCTCCAAAACTTTTGATTACGGAACGGTCTGTGCCTCCGAGCAGAGCATTATCGTGGAGCGCTCCATGGAAAAAGTTGTCCGCCAAGAGGGACAATATCTCGGTTTTTACTTCATGTCTACCGAGGAAGCAGGCAAGCTGGCAAAATTGCTGTTCCGCCCCAGCGGTGCGCTCAATCCCGATATTGTAGGCAAAAAGGCCACGATTTTGGCTAAAATGGCAGGATTTTCCGTGCCGGAGGGCACGGAGGTTTTGGTTGCACGAGAACAGGAAGCAGGCCCCACCCGTCCCTATTCCATGGAAAAGCTTTGCCCCGTTCTGGCCTTTTTCGTCATGGACAGCGAAGATGCCGTGCTGGAAAAATCCGTCGAAGTGCTACGCCACGAGGGAGCCGGTCACACGTTTGCCATTCATGCAGAGGATCGGACCGTCATCGAAAAATTTGCCATGGAAATTCCGGTCTCCCGTTTTCTGGTCAACACACCGGCCGCACTGGGAGGTATCGGAGCAACCACCGGACTGTTCCCAGCGCTCACATTGGGTTGCGGTGCCGTCGGAGGCAGTAGTTCCTCCAACAACATCTCCCCTCTTGACCTTATCAATATACGACGGGTTGCCTGGGACACCGAAGAAAAACCGAAAACTTCAAAAATCGACAGCGATCTTGTTGATATCCTCACGGCGAAAATATTGCAACGACTGAATAACATCTGATTTGAAAGGACGTATTTTTATGGACACTAATTCTCTGGGAATGATCGAAACAAAGGGTTTGATCGGTGCGATCGAAGCCGCAGATGCCATGGTCAAATCCGCCAACGTTCAGCTGGTGGGAAAAGAACAGGTCGGCGGTGGTCTTGTGACCGTCATGGTTCGCGGTGATGTGGGTGCTGTAAAAGCCGCCACCGATGCCGGTGCCGCAGCAGCGGAAAAAGTAGGCGAACTGATCTCCGTCCACGTCATCGCCCGTCCCCACACGGAAGTGGATGCCATTTTGCCCAAGGGACGAAACAGCCAATCCAATACCGCAGGGAAATAAATGCTCTATAACGAAGAAGCGGTAAAAGCCAATATCCGCAACCGTGACGGAAAACGGGTCTTCTTTCTGGGGGGCAAGGACACCTTGACCCCCTCCGCACGAGATTGGCTATGCCAACAGCGCATTGAAATCAGGCCTGCAACGGAGGCCCCCATTTCCCAGTTTCAACTGTATGACGGCGGCATCACCGACACGAAGCAGGAACAGATGACCCATTTACGGGGCAATATTCTCGTCCCCAAAACCCACCCCATTATCGCTTTTCGCGGCGCAATGGATACTTTGCAGGCGGAATTGCTGTTGGCACAATCGGTGGCTGACGAAAAAATCCGCTGCTTGATCGATGAAATTCTTGCTCTTGCTCGAAACATCATCCGTTGGGAGGTCATGGAAGAGGCGGCTGTGATGGATGATCTGTGCGGTCTAACCCCGCAGGAACTGCGCAGTCACTCCCATCGTCCTCAGGATTTTTACGGGCAGCCCCATTTTATGCCTTCGTTTACGGATGGCGCCTGTATCTTGCAACTAAACAGAGCCCGCTGCGCCGCCAGAAGTGCAGAGCTTGCCGCGGCAAGGGCTTTTGAAGCTCCAACGGGCGAATGTACCCGTTTGGATATACTGACCATTTTAAATCGCATGAGCAGTATGCTCTATATCCTGATGATCCGGCAAAAAGCCGCTCAAAACAAAGGAGGCCACCATGGAACACATACAGACAGAAGCCTTGACCAATGCGATCGTTGAGCGAATTTTTGTCCCGCTGGAAGCCTCGGGCCGTCATGTACACCTGACCGAAGAACAATGCCAAATTCTCTTCGGCTGTCCCCTGGTGCCCCAACGTCCCCTGTCCCAGCCAGGACAGTATTTATCCAAGCAGCGGGTCACGGTGATCGGCCCAAAGGGGCGCTTTGAAAACGTAGCCGTTCTGGGCCCTGCCAGAAAAGAGGCGCAGGTGGAAATTTCCATGACAGACAGCCGTGTGCTTGGGCTGGAAGCCCCCGTTCGTCTGTCCGGTCATGTAAAAAATACACCTGGTATTATCCTTGATGGACCCAATGGGCGGCTGGGGATTTCCCAGGGAGTTATCGTTGCCCAACGACATCTGCATCTGACCCCTCAGGATGGTGCCCGTTTTGGTGTTCGGGACAAGCAGGTCGTCAAGCTGCAAACCTACACCGACCGGCCTCTGCTGTTTCAGGACGTGATTGTGCGAATCAATGCCGATTTTGCCACCGCCGCTCATCTGGATTATGACGAGGCCAACGCCTGCGGCATGAAAAGCGGCGATTTAGGGAGGATCATTCCATGACACAAGCCCTGTTGATCGGAAGCAAGCCTCCCTTGCCCTTTGACTTCGTTGGACAAAAGCCATACGAAGCGGTGGTCATCGGCTCCTTGACACTGGGGCAACTACTGCATTTTGACAACGAAGCTGTGCTGGAGGCTCTGGCACAGGGGATGTCTGTTTATCTTTATGTTCCAGGGCTGCCGGATGTACCGAAAAACCGTGCACTGGCGGCCTCTTGTGCCAACGCCCAACGGGAAATGAAAAACTGGGGCATTCTTTTCACCGACGGTTCTCGCCGTCATCTGGTCACTGCGGAAGAAGCCCGTTTATTGCGCCGCCGTGGCGAAAAACCTGCCTCTGGGGCGGTGCTCACCCCTTTGGCTAAAGAAATTTTGGAGGGATCGGAATGAAAATCGGAACCGTAACAGGCTCCGTGTGGGCCACCCGAAAGGCCGGCTGTCTGTCAGGCCACACCTTTTTGGTGGTCCGCACGGAAAACGATGAACTGGTTGCCGCCGACCAGGTAGGCGCAGGCCCAGGCGACAAGGTTTTGCTGGTCACGGGCCATACCGCCGCCCGATACTGCATGGATACCCCCATCGATGCGGTGGTCGTGGCTATCATCGACAAAACGGAAAGGTCCGGTAATTGACCGTGTCTGCTTACGAAATCATCATCTGGATCATGGCCGTCTTTGCTCTTTTGGGTGGTTTGGACCGGATATTCGGGAACCGTTTCGGCCTCGGAGCCCATTTTGAAGAAGGCATTCTGTCCATGGGCTCACTGGCCCTTGCCATGGTTGGCGTGATTTGCCTTGCACCGGTACTGGCGCAACTGCTCAATCCGCTCATCGTGCCCGTTTATAGCTTTTTGGGGGCAGATCCGGCAATGTTTGCCGGAACACTGCTGGCCTGTGATATGGGTGGCGGTCCCTTGGCTCTGGAGATGACCGATGATCCTCAAGCTGCCCTTCTCGGCGGCGTATTGACCGGCTCCATGATGGGTTCCACCATCGTATTCACCATTCCCATCGCATTGGGCATTCTGCAGCCCCAGGATCGACCGGCCCTGGCGAAAGGTGTGCTGTGCGGCATCGTCACCATTCCTTTGGGCATATTGGCAGGCGGCCTTGTGGCAGGATTTCCCATCGGAATGGTCATAAAAAATCTGGTTCCGATCATCATCATTGCGTTGGCTATCAGTCTGGGACTTTGGAAAGCGGAAAATGCCATCATCAAAGGTTTTACGGTTTTCGGAAAAATCGTCACTGCCGTGATCACCGTGGGACTTGTAGCCGCCATTATCCAAAGCCTGACAGGTGTCACACTGATTTCAAACATGGCTCCGATCACGGAGGGATTTGAAACCGTCGGCGCCATTGCCATCATTTTGGCCGGTGCATTCCCGCTGGTATTCGTTGTCACCAAAGCATTGGAAAAGCCTTTGCAAAAGCTCGGCGCACTGCTGCACATCGATCAGACCGCCGCAGCCGGTCTGGTGGCCAGCCTTGCCAACTCCATTGCCACTTTCGGCATGATCAAAGACATGGATAAACGCGGAAAAATCGTGAACATCGCTTTCTGCGTGTCTGCGGCCTTTGTGCTGGGTGACCACCTGGGCTTCACCGCGGGTTTTGCGCCGGAAATGCTGCTCAGTGTCATCATCGGAAAACTGACCGGCGGCATCAGCGCAGTGCTGGTAGCCCTGCTTTTAACGAAAAAAGACTGAGTATATGCAAAAACAGGCAAGCTTTCGCTTACCTGTTTTCTGCTTCTTTTAAATTTTCTCGGAATAGGCCACGCCCAATCCATTGGGGCCGATATGGCACGACAGTCCCAGCGACAAATAATCGCTCTGCACCTCCATGCCGGGGAAAAACGCCTGAATTTCCTCTTCCCATGAGCGTGTTGTCTGCTCATCGGCGCTGGAAGCAGCCAGAAGATGTACTCGCTCCGCATATCCCTGAGGATAGATCCGCTCCAACTCCTGTTTAAACAGTTCCAGCATGGTCGCTCTGGCTTTCTTCATGCCACGGCTCTTATGGACAGTCTCCAGCATTCCCACATCAAAACGCAAAATCGGCTTGATATTCAGCAGTGAACCGACCGCCGCAGTGGTGGAAGAAACACGGCCACCCCGTTTCAAATGTTCGAAGGTATCCAGCGCCACATAAATGCACATTTTATCGTGACCGGCCTCCAGTAAATCAGACACTTCCTGAGCACTGTGCCCCTGTTCGATCAGCTTCAGCCCATCCAGGACCATCCGATGCAACGGAGTCGATACTCTGCCACTGTTGACCACGAACACCTTTCCCTGAAATTCCTCCTCTTGCGCCAGCATTTTGGCGGTGCTGTACGAGCCGCTCAGGCCGCTGCTCATCGGAATGTAGATCAACTGGTCAAATTGTGTCAGCGCTTCACGCCACAATGCCATTACCGAGTCCGGCGAGGGTTGGGAAGTCGAAACGTGCTGGCCGGCGTTTATTCTGGCAAAAAACTCTTCTCTGGTGATGGAAACGCCCTCATAATAGCATTCCTCTCCAAAGTAGAACGGCATCGGAAGCACCATAATCCCCATTTTTTCGGCCTTTTCCTGAGAAATGCCGCTGTGGCTGTCAGTTGCTATGCCAATTTTCATCGGTTTTACCTCGTAATCTCTATTTTTCGTTTGGTAGTGTTACTATAATCGTTGGCAAGAGCAAAGTCAATGAAAAATTTTCAATCTTGTTCTAGCTTTTCTATGCACTTTCGATTATAATAGAGAAAACGAAAAGAAAATGAGGTGTGAACATGAACAGACATTATAAAATGTCGGTAGCACTGGATGTTGACGATCTGCTGCTGGAATGTATTCCCTACGCCATTCGTCTGGCCAACGAGCAATACCACATCGAGCCCCCTATTTCCATTCACGAAGTTGACCGTTGGGGTCATCTGGGCAACCGTGCCGATGTGATTTTTGAATATTTTAATGACCCGAAATTTTATGAGGAACAGCCCGCCATTCCTGGTGCCAAAGAATTTGTCAAGCAGCTGACCCAAATCGCCGAAGTCTTTATCTCCACCTCAATTCCGCCGGAATTCATGGGCATCCGTGCCAAACGGATCATGGAAGAATTCCCCGAGATCCCCGTGGGCAATATTTACATGGGCAGCCGAAAAGATAAAATCGGTGTAGACGTGCTGTTTGACGACGGAATGCACAACGTTTTCAAATCCAACGCCAAATATCCCATTCTCATGCGCCGCCCGTGGAATCAGAATGCCACCGGTATGCTGGCCGTTAATAATTACAATGAGTTTTTAAAACTTCTGGAGGTCATCATCAAGAGCAACTCCTCTTTGGACGACCCCGTATTAAATCACCCCTGTATCGTCTGCCTGGTCGGCCCCTCCGGCAGTGGAAAAACGAAGGTTGCCGGAAAACTCATCAATATGACCGATCAGCTGGAAAAGCTCCAGTCGTATACCACCAAGGACCCCACCAGTCTGAAAGAAAACGACTGGTACAACTATGTGTCCCCCGAAGAATTCCGCAATATGCTGGATGACCATTCTTTCTTTGAGTCCACCATGTATGCCGGTCACGGCTTCGGCTCTAAAAAAGAAGATGTTTCGAAGATCCTGCAAACGGGTAAGAACGTATTGACCACCATGGATATTTGCGGCGCTATGGCCCTGAAATGCCATTTTGACAACGTGGTGACCATCTACATAAAACGTGATCGCAAGACACTGATCGAGTCCATTCTGAAGAAAAACTCCACCATTGAGGACAAAACCAACAGAATTTTGGCCATTGATGCGGAAAAGAGCAATATTCCTTTGTGCGACTACGTGGTTTATAATAACAACTACGACGAAGCCGCCCATGAAATTCTTGAAATTTTAAAATTGAAATAAGGGCCGTCGCCATTCGACAGGAACCAAACAGCACCTGCTCCGGCAGGTGCTGTTCATACGAAAGGCAAAAATTCAGCCGCACTGCGCCTTAGCAGTGCGGCTTTTAAAATCAAGGGATCAGCCGGCGGCAAGGATCTCTGCCTTGATCACACCGGAAGTCTGCTGCAGAACGGCCAGCATATCATCGATGGAGATGCTTGCTCTGGCGGTTTCGGCGGCAATGGTCACAACAGCACAGCCGTTGGATGGTGTAATGGAGTTAACGGTCATCAAGTTCAGCGCATGGTCGGTAAATGCACGCAGAATTGCCTGCAAAGCACCTGGCTCATCCTTAAGCAGGAACTGGAACGTGATGATCTGGCTGTTGCTCATATCGCGGAAAGGTTGGACCGCATCTCTATACTTATAGAAGGCGCTGCGGCTGATGTCCATTTTCTTCGTTGCTTCATTGACGGTAGAAGCCTCACCGGTAGCCAGCAATCTTTTGGCCTCAACGACCTTCAGGAAAATCTCCGGCAGAGCAGTGGCCTCCACAATATAATATTTTGTCATATCTTTAGCATCCTCCAGATTTTGTCGAATTATCGGGCACGCTTTGTATATTTTAACACATATTTGCAAAAAATCAAGGGCTTTTCTTTGTCAAATTGCAAACAATGTGTAAATCTCATTATCAAATCCGTTTCAGCGGCAAAATAAAGGCAACATTTTTCTGTTTTATTTTCCATTCTACCTATTGTACAACAGGATTTTCTTTGCTATAATATGGATAAAATGAAATTAAAATGGATGTGTGTTGCTTGAAATACGGAATATGGAATGTACGAACCCCTGAAATGGGAGCCGTCAACGCCCTGGTTACCGGCGGATACGCTCCCCTGACTGCCATGGTGCTGGCCGGCCGTGGCCTGAAAACACCGGCAGATGCTCAGAATTATCTCTGCTGTAGCTGTCCCCTGCCAGACCCTTTTAAAATGACGGATATGGATCTGGCCGTTGGCCGTGTAAGGCTGGCGTTGACCCGTTGCGAAAAAATCGCCATTTTCGGCGACTATGATGTCGACGGTATCACCTCCACCTGTCTTTTGACCCATTTCCTGCAAAATATGGGCGGAAACTGTATCAGCTATATCCCTGGTCGGCTGGAAGAAGGCTATGGTCTTAATCCCATTGCCATTCACCAGCTCCACGCCGAGGGCGTTACTCTGATCATCACGGTCGACTGCGGCATCACCGCGGTGGAAGAAGCGCAGCTATGCAAAAGCCTTGGTATCGATTTGATCATTACAGATCACCATGAATGCAAAGACACTTTGCCGGAAGCTGTTGCCGTGGTCAATCCCCACCGCCCCGACGGAGGCTACCCGCACAAAAATCTCTCCGGCGTCGGCGTTGCATTTAAGCTGGCCGCTGCGATTCACGGCGATCAGGAGCAGGTTTTGGAAGAATACGCCGACATGGTCTGCCTGGGAACCGTTGCAGATGTAATGCCCCTATTAGGGGAAAACCGTGTGTTCGTTTCCAGAGGACTTCAATCACTGAAAAACACCTCTCGCCCTGGTATTGCGGCCCTGATGGCCGAGTGTGGGTGCGCCGCCGATAATATCAACGCCTCCACCATCGGGTATATGCTGGCGCCGCGAATCAACGCCGCAGGACGGATCGGGCAGATCGATCTGGCGATCGACCTGTTCTTAACACAGGACGAAGACGAGGCCGTGACCCTTGCCCGCAGTCTGTGCGAACTCAATCGGCAACGGCAGGCTGTAGAATCAGAAATATTTCAGCAGGCTGTTGACAAATTGCCCCTTGGCAAGCTTCCCGAAGCGATCGTGCTTGCCGATGAGCGCTGGCATCAGGGTGTTGTGGGGATCGTTGCCAGCCGCATCGCCGAAGAATACTGCTGTCCCACGTTCCTGGTCTGTCTGGACGGAGAACACGGAAAAGCCAGTTCCAGAAGCTATGGCGGTTTTAACCTGTTCAGTGCGCTGACCACCCTCTCTCCCCTGCTGGAAAGTTACGGTGGTCATGAAATGGCCGCAGGATTTACCATTCATCGGGATCAGATTGACCATTTCCGTCAGGAAATGTGCGCTCTGGCCGGTAAATATTACGCCATCGGCGGTCCACGTACCGCCCTGGATGCAGACTGTGTCGTCACACCGGAACTGCTTACTTTGCGTGGCATCGATTCGCTCAATGTTCTGGAGCCCTGCGGAAACGGTTGTCCGAAGCCGGTTCTTGTCATGGAAAACGTGACCGTTGACAGGATCTCCCTTGTCGGCAACGGTCGCCATATGCGCTTGCGTCTGAGGCAGGGCCATCATTGCCTCAATGCCATCGCTTTCGGCATGACCCCGCAAAGCGCCTCCATTGAACCGGCAGATCTTGTGGATGTGGCATTTATCCCCCAGGTCAACGAATTCCGTGGCGAACGAACCGTCCAGCTGAACATTCAGGACATTCGTCCCAGTTGCAAATGTCCCTGCTCCTGCGAAAGTGACAATTATCGCAAGCTGGCCGCCGGAAAGATCAGTGCCAATGAATCCGCCGCTCTGCTTCCCGACAGGAGCACTCTGGCCGCTGTCTGGCGCTATCTGGCCGTCTGTGGCGGTGATGTCATTCAGGAAACACCGGCCTGCCTTTGCCGAAAGATCGTCCGCAAGGCAAACATTCCCCTGAGCCTTGAAAAAATGCTGATTTGTATCGACATTTTTGCCGATGTGGAGCTTTTGCACTTCCAGCGTGCCGGAAAGTTCATTGTAATACATCTTTCCGCCGCCGATAAGAAAGCAGACCTGCGCACCAGCCCTACCATGCAGAAATTACTGCAAGCGAAAGAGAGTGAATAATATGGAAAGCTATGAATTCCATTATGATTCTTTAATGGCCGTTTTGAAAGAGCGCCCCTGCGGCGAAGATCTGGCCATCATTAACGAAGCCATCGACTATGCCTGCGAAAAACATAAAGATCAAAAGCGTAAAGACGGCTCCCCCTACATCATTCATCCGTTGGCCGTGGCCTCCATCGTTGCCGAACTCGGACTGGATACGGATGCGGTCCTGGCCGCACTGCTGCACGACTGTATTGAAGATACGGATGCCTCCCACGATGACATCGCCAACCGCTTCGGTGAAACGGTTGCGGAACTGGTCGAAGGTGTCACTAAGCTGACCCGTGCCAATTTCTCCTCCACCGAACAGGCCCAGATGGAAAATCTGCGTAAAATGTTCATGGCCATGTCCAAAGACATCCGCGTGGTTCTCATAAAAATTGCCGACCGTCTGCATAATATGCGCACCATGCAGTACCAGACTCCTGCCAAGCAGATCTCCAAATGTCGCGAAACCATGGACGTATATGCCCCCCTGGCACACCGTCTGGGTATGCAAAAGATCAAATGGGAATTGGAAGATATTTCTCTGCGCTATCTGGTACCGGAGGATTATAACGCCATCATGGACTACCTCAGCGCCCATAAAGAGCAGGATAAAGCCTTTATGAACACCATTCAGGCCAAAATTTCCGAGCGTTTGGCCTCCGTGGGCATTCACAGCACCACCTACGGACGTATCAAGCATGTTTACTCCATCTACCGCAAAATGCAGACCCAGAACAAGCGCATCGACGAGCTGTACGACCTGTACGCATTCCGTGTCATCGTGGACACCATCCCCGATTGCTATAATGTGCTGGGCCACATTCACGACCTGTTCAATCTGGTCCCTGGCCGTTTCAAAGATTATATCTCCACACCGAAGCCGAATATGTATCAGAGTCTGCACACCACCGTTATCGGCAAGCAGGGCATTCCCTTTGAAGTGCAGATCCGCACC
>CAZVMK010000008.1:20846-32480 GCA_964628315.1 uncultured Oscillospiraceae bacterium | reverse complement strand
TTCCGGTGAGGTGTTGATTACAACCTTAGTTGTAATCAACCTCCCAGATTCTGCTAACAACGCCTTCATTGTAGGTGGGGTTCTGATTGAGGGTGTTGACGTCAATAACTTCGGTGTTATAAACCGACAGGTCGTTTCTCTGGTAAGTGGGCAGTTCGATAGCCAGCTGCATGACCACATCCAGCGCCTCGGCATAAATTGCCGCACGCTCATCGCGGTTGTTGGTCTCACGGCCTTCCTCGATCAGGTCTGCCAGCTTGTTGATCAGGACCTTCTCGTCGTCGAACTGGCCGGACTGGTCGTCCAGCATGCCCTGGCAGTACCAGTTCTTCAGGGCACTTGCGGTGGAGTCTTTGTGGTAGTTCTGGTACATATCGGGGTCAGCAGCGGAGCTCCAAGCAGCAGCCCAGACTTCCAGACCGCCGTTGGTCAGCTTCTTCAGCGCGTTGACGTCGGTAGTAACGGTAACGTCAAATCCGCACTTGTTCAGGAAGATGGCTGCCTGCTCGAACATGGTGTATGCGGGGTGGTCAACGGTTTCACCGGCGATGGTGAAAGTCAGCTTCAGGGTCTTGCCGTCCTTCTCGAAGATGCCGTTGGAATTGAGCTTCCAGCCGGCTTCCTTGACCAGGCTCTGGATCTCGTCAACGCTGGTGGTGTATGCGTAATAGGGTTTGGTTGCATCTGCGGGGTATGCCCAGGAGGTGGAGGACATGGGAACATAGATCAGTTCGCCCAGCTGCTCGGTGTAGTAGTCGCTGATGATCAGAGAGGTGTTCATGGCCTTCATAATGGCCTGTCTTACCTCGATGTCGGGCACGTACTTGGGGTTGATACCCACGTAACCGTAACCGCCGGTACGGTAGGTCTTGTAGCCCAGAGACTTCTCGGAGCTGACCAGAGTGATGTTCTCCTGCTTTGCGTTGGGCTCACCGTAGTCGATTTCGCCGGCCTTCAGAGCGGAGATCAGGTTATCGGAGCTGACGACCTTATAGCGGAACATCTTGATCTTAGCATTGTTGATGCCCTCGCCCACGGTCTCAAAGTTGTCGTTGCGGATGAAGTAAACGTAGTTGTTGTTGAAGAAAGTGCTCTTGTCAGCGGTTTCGCTGTTCTTTGCATCGGTTGCCTTGTAGACACCGGCGCCCACAGGCAGGCCGTTCTTGTCGCTATCTTTCAGGATCTCGTCGAAGAAGGTCTTGTTGGCAAATGCCACGCCGTTATAAACAGCGCCATCGTAGTTTGCCAGCCACTGTGCATCGGAGTAGTAGTGCTTGGGAGCGACCACAAAGGAGAAGTTCCAAATGGCCTTGGGGTCAATGCCGTTGATGCGGATCTTCAGAACGTCGTGCTCCTCGCCCAGATCCTTGCCGTCAAAAGTGGAGGTCTTGTAAGTAGTGATACCGGAAATGCTCTCAACGCTGCCGCCGATGCTCTGGAAGTAAGAAGACATTGCATCAGCAGTGAACTCTTCCAGCATGGTGGTACCGGTAGCCCAGTACATCAGCACGTTTGCAACACCGGTGGGGGTGGAGGTGTTGGCAGTGTAAACGATCTCGATGGCCTTTTCTTTCATCAGTGCTTCCTTGGCAACATCCTTGGAAACGTTGTTGGCGCTGGCGTAAGCGTTCACTTTTTCGTCAGTCAGTGCGGCGGCCATTTCGTTGGCCAACTCGTTGTTGCTGGAGTCCAGAGAGGTCAGATACTTGCCGGTGGTGGGATCCTTTTTCTTAACGGTAACGCCCTTGTCATTCATTTCGGTCTGAACGGTGACAACGCCCTCGTTGAACAGGTAAGCCTGCCACAGTTCGGTGAAGGAATAATCTTCCTGATAGCTTGCCATGCCGGCTTCGGCAACGCTTGTCCAGTCGCTCCTCAGCTCTTCCTTGAACTGTTCCAGAGTCTTGTTGTAGTCAGCCTCGATCTGGGTGGTCTTTTCCACGTTCTTTTCGGTCAGGTATTCCAGCAGGTTATTCATTCTCTGCTGTGCATCTGCGGCGAAGGTGGCGGAGAAGTCCACGGTGGAGTCATCGGACAGGGTAGGATCCTGTGCCTGGTAGGCCTTCAGGCCCTGAATGTCGGTAGAGTAAATGGTGGAAGAACCGGTGTACAGGGGGTCCAGGTACACATAGAGGTTAAACAGGACGTCCTCAATGGTCAGGTCCTCGCCATCGCTGAACTTGATGCCATTTTTGATGACGAACTCATACTCGGAGTAGCCGTCATTATCGCCGCTGGCGGTAACTTCGCCGTTGGCCTTGTACATGGTCAGCTTGTATGCCAGGGAAACGGTAGCGTAATCTTCGCCGCAGACCAGATTACCATCGGAGTCGGTGGTCATCATGGAGATCTGAGTCATGGAGATAACGCTGCCGTCATTGGCAGAGGTGTAGAAGAAAGGATTGAAGTTGCCGTCCAGTGCGCCGACTGCGAAAGTCAGAGGACGGGTCTCGGGGTCATATTTGTAGTTCTTTTCGATATCGCCGCCGGAGGTGGTGCCGGTAGGGTCGCTGCTGGGCGTACAGCCCACAGCGCCCAGCACCATAACGACTGCAAAAAGCAGGCAGACGATGCGTTTAAATGTCTTGTTCATAAATACGCTCCTTAATGTTATTTGGCAGATTTTGTTTGCGATCAGTTGGAGGGATAGCTGTATTGTTCGTTACCGTTGATGGAGCATTCCGCTTTAACGGTAATGGTTCCGTCGGTCAAAGCCGTCTGGTTTTCACCGCCGATGATCCATGTATCATGGAGGTTGTGTTGGATGTTCTGGATGTAGATGGAGCTGTCGGTGTTGTACTTCACGGTCATAGTTCCGCTGACAGCCAGATCAGAGAATGTGGCACCCTTCTCCACGCTCTTGAACAGGAAGTAGACATTGGGCGCACCGCTCTGGATGCTGATGTCGACCTTCATATTCTTCAGGTTCAAGTTGAAAATACCGGCATTGGACTTTACATCGCCGAAGGCGCTGGTATCGTCCTTCTGGTTTTTCTTTTCAACGGTGAAGTTGGACAGGGTGTATCCGTTGCCCTTGACCGTGGCCTTGACGGTATTTGCGGTGTTGATCACCTTGCCGTTCAGGTCGATATCGCAGGTCACATAGTAGTTGCTTTCCGCGTTCAGTGCCGCCAGCATCTTTGCTGCGCTATCTGCATTGGAGACGATCTCCCAGTCACCCTCGATAAACTTTGCGTAGATGGTGTAGCTTTCCGTACCCTCTTGCTCAACAATGGGCCAGGAAACGATCTGGGTGCAATCTTCATCGTAGTAATACTCAACAAAGGTGTAAGCACCACGCTTCAGGGACACCAGACGGGAACCGGATGTTTTTGCGACGGAACCGGATTCGAAGTTCAGTTCCTTGATCTCATCGCCCACAGCATAAGCCTTGCCGGTCTCATCCTTGATGGCATCGCCGGCCAGCAGCACGGAAACGTAAACGTTTTTCTGCCACTTGGCGTACAGATCGATTTCGGTATCATCTGCCAGGCGCCGGTTGAAGTCGTAAGCCTCGCCAAGCTGAACGATGGTCTTGGCTTCGTCTTCATAAACCAGCTCGCCGTTTTCGTCGTACATCGGCATATACCATCCGAGGAAGGTATAGCCGGTACGCTCGTTGATCGCAACATTACCCTTTGTAATGTTGTTCTTGTGCTGAATGTTCAGGGGGAAAGAATTGCTTGCATAACCGATGTTTTTTTCGTTGCTGTGGTCGTCGAATTCACCGCCGTTGGCGTGATAATTGATATATGCTTTCACGTCGGCACCATCATTATCACCGTCAGAGAGCAGATTGCCCACCACGATCACGCCGATGACCACGATCACGGCTACGATCCACCAGATAACAGTGGAATTCAAGTGTCTTCTTTCCTTGGGAGACTCGCTGCCTGCGGACTTTTTGCGCTTGAGCAGTACAACAGTCACCACTGCCGCACCGGCAACGACCACAACGGAAGCTACGATCACAACGATCAGCCAGATGTTGCTGTCATTCTTTTCTGCAGGCTTCGTGTTGTTCGAAGGATCCTCAGGTTCCACGGAGGGATCATCGCCAGGCTGTTCATTATTGTCGCCGCTGTTGTTTGCCGCAGAAACGGTGATAGGAATCTCAACGGTCTCGCCCTCATAGGACAGGGTCACGGTCCAGTTGTAGATGCCCAGCGCACCGGTGGGGCTGACCACGGTGACCTTGGACATATCCACTTTTTCGGTGGAATAGTCATCATATACGATGGTCAATTCCAGGCCCTCCATGCTGAAGGTCTCCCCTGCCACGTACTGCTTCTTGTAGTCGTCATTGTAGGTGATCTTCTGGATCTTGACGGAAATACCGAACTTCTCCTTCAGAGAACGGGTCAGTTCTTCGGTCTGTGCCAACTTTTCGTCCAAGCCCTCATCGGAAATGAAGCTCAACTGTGTTTTATCGGTCACATTGTTGTACAGACGTCTTGCTTCCTTAACGCGATCGGCAAAAGCCGTGACCATTTCCTTATTCTCGGCGTTGTTTTCCAGCTTCAGCCACTGCTCGATGGTCTGCAGGTCTTCCAGCGCCTCAATGGCTTCCAGCGCCGCGCGGGTATCATCATCCATCAGGATGCCCAGCGTGCTGCGGGTGCCGAAATAGGTGTTCCAGACATAGTTGTCATAACCCACGCCGTTGGTAGGATAGCTGATGCTCATATCGCTGATCTCGCCACCGAGCATAGTGGTGTAATTCACCATCAGGGTGTTGAAGTTTGCGTAGAACAGGCCGTTCACCGTAGCAGCGCCGACCTCCATACCGGTGGAAGCATTGGTCATCTTTTCGATGACGTCTGCACGGTACTCCACGCCCAGGACAGGAGCATTGATGCTGTGGAACTCATAGGTGCGAATTCCGCTGTCATAGAAAGCGGATACGCCGATGACATCCATAGACCAGGGCAAAACCACTTTCTCGGGGGATTTCTTCAGGCCTGCAAAGGCATAGCCGGCCACACGGGTGGTACCATCGGGGATGGTGTAAGCGCTACCGTCGCTCATTGCGCCAGGATAGCAGCACAGTTCAATACCGCCGCTGGGCAAGTTGCTGAACAGGACGCCGTCCTCCACGTAGAAAGTCTTATTCTCATCGCTGACGGTGATGGTGGTCAGCTTCTTGGAGTAAGCAAAGGCGCCATAGCCCAGCTTCTTCAGAGATGCGGGAATATTCACCTGCGCTTCCATTCCGCCGTAGAACGCCATATTGCCAATGGACTCAGCCACGGGAATGGAAATTTCGGTGTATGCCTTGCCGCCATTTTCGATGGCGAACGCATAGTTGCCGATGGTCTTGGCAGATGCCAGGTTCAGCTTGGAAATGCTGTTGCAGTTGTAGAATGCGTAGTCGCCAATGGTTTCAACCTTCTCCAGGCCGGTAACGGTGCTCAGGGCATCGCACTTTGCAAATGCCTGCTCGCCGATGGCGGTCACATTCTTCAAATCGATGGTTTTCAGAGCCGTACAACCGTAGAACACGCCACCGTTGATCTGTGTGATCTGTTCACCGAAGGAAACGGATTCCAGGGCAGAACAGCCATAGAAGGTATTGGCAGACAGGATGACGGGATCGGTCTCGGTATCAATAATGACGGTTTCGTCATCACCCAATGTGGTGGCGTTTTCGCCAAAGGTAACGCTCTTGAGCTTGGAGCAGCCGTAGAAGGTCTGCAGACCCAGCTTCTGCACAGAGGGCATTGTTACGGTGGTCAGCTGCATACAGCCGTAGAACACGCCGTCGCCCATTTCGCTGATGCCATCGATCAGGTTGATCTTTACCAGTCTGTTACAATCGCTGAACGCTCTGTCGCCGATGTAGCTGACTTCATCGCCTGCAAAGGAAACAGATGCGATGTTGCTGCTTGCAAAAGCGTATGCGCCAATAGACTTCACAGAGGCAGGAATGGTGATGTTCTGAAGCTTTGTATCATTAAAGGTATAATCTGCGATCTCTTCAATGGTGCAGTCTTGAGCGAACTCAATGCTCGTCAGGCCGCTTTCCTGGAAAGCGCCCACGCCGATGGACGTAACACCTGCAGGGATCTTTACCTTGCTCACATTGCTGCCGGCAAAGGCATAGTCGCCGATGGCAGTCACGGATTCGGGGATCTCCACCTCAGTGGTGCCCACTTCCACGAACAGGAGCTTGGTCATATCGCTGTTGTAGAGCACACCGTTTACCAGTTTATAAGCGGTGCAATCTTCTGCCAGTTTCAGGTTGACGCTGGAGGTCAGCAGGCCGGACAGGCGAATGGTTTCGAAGTCGACATCATCGCTGATCACGATCTGCTTCACGGTAGTACCTTCCAGAATGTCCTTACCCAGGACGGTCAGGCCGCTGGGCATGGTAAAGCCGGAAAGTCTTGTACCCTTAAAGGCACCGTCGCCGATGGACCAGATGGTAGTCTTCTCGTCAAATGTCACCTTGGTCAGGCTCTCCACACCGGCAAAGGCATAGCTTCCGATGGAAGCGGACAGGCTATCTTCACCTTCCGCAGGTGCGAAAGTCACGCTGGTCAGCTTGGTACAGCCGGCAAAGGCATAGTTGCCGATCTGTCCGGCGCTGAGGGTGATTTTCTTCAAGCCGGTACAATTCAGGAAAGTGTAGTCGCCCAGGTTGGTGTCGGACGTGGTGTGGACCGTGGTCAGGCCGGTACAGCCGCTGAACACGCCGGTACCACAAACATACAGGCCGCTCAAATCGATGTTATCCAGACTGGTGCAATCCGCAAATACGCCATCACTCAGGGTAGTTGCCTTGTTCAGCGCAACGATTTCTTTCAGGCTGCTACATCCGGCGAAGCATTCTCTGCCCAAAGTGACGATCTTAACGCTGGTCAGGTCCACTTTTTCCAGATTCTTACAGTTTTTAAATGCTTCCTGGAAGATAATGCTGATATCGCAGTCGGCAACATCTCCGGTATCTTCGAAGTATACCTCTCTCAGTGCGGAGCAGTTTTCAAAGGCATTCTTGCCGATCTGCATGACGGTCTTGGGAATGACGATGGTCTCCATGGTGTCATTATCCTTGAAAGCATCCTCAGAGATCATCATTACATTCAGGTCCTCGGGGATCACGACGTTCTTTTCCTTGCCGTGATAGGCCGTCAGATAATAGCCGTTCATTTCAAAGGGATCCAGGGCCTTGATGGTCATTGTGGCCGTGTAAGCGGTGGGCTTTTCATTAACTACGATGATCGCCTTGATCACCGCAGAACCCTCGGCCAGGACGGTAACATTGCCGTTCTGATCCACGGTTGCCACCTTTTCATTGGTGGACTCCCACTTCAGCTGCAGCTTATCGGTGGGATAGTACCAGGGATCGGTCTTGATCTCCAGTTTGAATTCGTCGCCAGGATATTTGGAAACCACGGAGCTTGCTCTGGTGATGGCATCGCTGCTATCGACCATACTGCCAAAGGAAATAGAGGGAATGGACAAGTCAACCTCATTTTCGGTGACAGTAACTTCAATACTTCTGCGGCATCCGTCCTTACCGGTCACGGTGATGGTAGCCTTGCCGGTGGACAGGCCAACGATCTCGCCGTTCTTCACGATGGCCACGGCGGTATTGTTGGAGCTCCAGCTGAAGTTGGACAGATTGCCATCGCCGCTGTAAATCAGAGAAACAGTGTGGCTCTCATACTTATCCAGCTCAATGGACTCTTCGCCGTCAGCCAGCTCGAAGGTCTCGGGGGCCAAATTCATGTTGGCATTGCTCAGGTTCAGCCAATACTGGCTGTGGTTCAGTGCATAGTCGTCCAGCTGGACATACAGCAGATCCTTGTAATTCTCATAAATATCGGTGATATCGATGGAAACAGTGGTCGTGCCGTTCTTGTTGGCATTGAGAACAGGGGTCAGGTAAGAAGTTGCCATCTTCAGCACGTCGCCGTCCAGATAGGTCAGCATGACGGACTGTGCATAGGTGTTGTCAAACACATCCAGATCCAGATAGATCTTCTGCTTGACGGTATTGCCGTCCTTGTACTCGTAGTAACGAACGCGAACGTCTTCCAGAACGGGAGCTTCATAGTCGGCATAGAAGGAGAACTCATAGGACTCGTGAGCACGCGTGCCGTCTTCATTCTCGTAATCCAGATAGAACTCGAACTGCATGGTGTAGTTCTCGCCGGAAACCAGGCCCAATTCCAGAGGATCCGTATCAAACTTCACGAAGCCAGGCACGGTGCTGCCGCCGCTGGCGTAAGCCTTACCCACACGATAAATGGTGTCTTCTTCCAGCACCTCGCCGGTGTTGGTGTTGATCAGGCGGTAGTCCACGGAGCGGGCACTACGCAGCAGGCCGGCGTACAGGCCCTGGAACTTATAGGAAGTCAGGTAATTGTCCACGGAGTCGTCGCCCATATACTGGTTATAGCAGGAAATGACGTTGTGCTCCATGTCGGCCAGGATCTGGTCCACATTGGGATCCTGCAGGTACAGGTAGCTGCCCATGGGCAGGGTGTACTGATCGTTCCAGTAGGTAACATAAGGCTGTGTTGCCCAGATGCTTGCCTGAGGCTTCTCATCATCTGCGATGGAGGAGTCCTTCTCGGCCTGTGCCAGATAGTATGCATCATAGTCCAGCATGGGGGCCTTGGACCAGTCGCCGAAGAATCCCATGAAAGGCAGCACCAGGTCGCACTGGCCTTCGGTCTTGCTCAACAGTTTGGCAAAGCCTTCCACGAACATACCGTTTTTAAAGTTGGTATTGATGTATTCTTTTTCCGCATCAGACAGCTTCACAGTCAGCACGATGGTGTGCTCGCCCTCGGAAAGGGTAACTTCAGCGCCCTCGGCGTAGCTTTCACCGTCAATGACCCATTCCGGTGCAATGTCGGTCAGCATGTGAGCCTGCTCGGCCACTGCCAGGCCGTCAACAGCCAGCGTTTCGGTCATGAACAGGGTATTGGTCGTAAATACCAGATCGCCGCCGCTGAAGTTGGTCATTTTGAAAGGAATGGTGTAAACGCCCTTCTGATTGGGGTCATCGCCCAGCTCGTACTTGGGACGACAGTCGTTATCCTTTACTTCGGTCCACAGGTAAGCCATTGTGGACATTGCATTGTCCAGGCTGCCCAGACCTGCGCCCTGCTTTCTGGGAGAGTAAGGCAGATCTTTTTCATCGTAAACGGTGGTAGCGGTGCTCATCAGCAGCTGGTTGACCAGTCGGTTGATGACCACGGCATCGGTTTCGGGATCACCGTTTTCGTCATTATATCTATGTACATCCAAATCGATGTTGCTTGTTTCGATATAGCAGCGAACCAAAGCCACAACACCGGCCATATTGGGGGTAGCCATGGAGGTACCGCTCATTTCGGTGTAGCCGCCAGGGACGGTAGAAGTGATCTCGCCGCCGTGAGCGGTGATCTCGGGCTTCAGTTTCAGGTCGGATGTAGCGCCCCAGGAGGAGAAGTCGCTCATGAAGGGGCCTGCGGTGTACTTGGTATTGATTTTGAGCTTGCCGATACGGCCGGATCCTGCTTCCTCCACCAATTTCTCACCGGCTTCCATGTCGATGGAAATTGCGGGGATGGGATCGTCGATATCACCCAAGGTCATGCGGATATCGCCTGCAACATTATTATATACAATGATGCCGACTGCACCGAACTGCATTGCCAGCTCCACTTTCTCCTGGAAGGTGGAGTCGCCACGCTTGACCAGCGCAATTCTGCCTTGAACCTTTTCCTGAATACTTGCGGTATAGTCAGATGCCAAGCCAACGCCAGGAATGACCACATACTCGTATTCTTTGTGAGTTTCATTCTCGCCCAACATATCCTCAACAAAATCGAAAGGATTACTGTTGGCGTCGTTGGAGTTCTGGAAGAAGACGACGGTCTCACCGTTGGCCATCAAATAGCTGGAGGTCTTACCGCTAATGGATGCAACAGACAGTGCAGAAGCGAATGTAGAGGGAGAACCAACCGTACCGGAGTCGGGGTTGGTAGACAGGTTCGTGCCGAAGGTGCCGCCGTAAGCGGAGCTGTAGTCATTGGAAGCGGCACAGATCAGGCTGATACCTGCCTTGCCCACTGCATCGTAAACGCGGTTCAGGTATTCACCCTCATCGTCACCGTCATCAGTGGTGGCGAAGCCACAGGTGGTACCCAAGCTCATGTTGATCACGTCAACACCCAGCAGAATACAGTCTTCCAGCGCAGCCAGGATGTCCTCGGTCACGGCGCCGCCCAGGTCATTGCTTTCCAGCTCGTCGGTAAAGACCTTACAGATCACCAGCTGAGCCTCGGGAGCAACGCCCCAGAACTCTTCGTCGATATGGTTACCATCGGCATCGGTATAGCCGTTTTTATCGTGACCGGCAATAATACCGGCAACGTGGGTACCATGGTTGGAATAAGAGGGATAAACGTTGGGGTCCTTGTCCGCATAGTCGAACATGAAGGGGACCTTCTCATTATAATATACATCATCCACCGTCAGGGTGCCATCATAGAAGCTCTCGGAGCTGAGATCCTTGGTGGCCAGCACGTTGGCGATATATTCCTTGGTAAATTTGGAATCATAAGTGCCGTTGGGCATATTCGCAAATGCGGAATGCTTATAATCCAGACCGGTATCCAGAATTGCAACGACCATACCGGAGCCATCGTAGCCCTTGCTGATGGCATTGGAGGAGTCGTAAACACCGGTTTTATAGACGTTGGTCGCATTGACCACAGCAGAGCCTGCGTTGCCGTAGGTATCAACGCTCTTGGGAGCGGCATAGCTGCGGGAGATGACAACGCCATCCACGCCGGACATCTTCTTGATCTGAGCAACATTAGAAGTATCGATGGTCACGGCCACGGCGTTATCCACGGCCACGTAACGATATTCCAGCTCATACTCAATGCCGGCTTCTTTCAGCTTTTCCAGGATCTTATCCTGCTGGGCATAGATCTTCTGGGTTTTCTCTTTGCCCTTCTCGGAAGAGGCATAAGAAGCAACGCTTTCCTTGCCTGCATAGTCGGTCAGGCTTTTTTCAGACAGGCTGATCAAAACCGTTCTCGTCTCGTATTTGGCCGTGCCCTCCATGACAGAGCTGCTGAAATTCTCTTTCATCAGAGCAGAGAATGCATCGCTGAACTGTCCGGTCACGTCCGTAAAGGCGGCTCCGGTATTTCCGGTGCTGCCACCTGTGCCCATGGCACAACCTGCCACAATCAGTACTGCCAGCAATAGCGGCAATACACAATTGAGGCGCCTTCTGAAGTTTCTTTTCACTTTCGGTCCTCCTGCGGTTGATATTTGTTGCGTCCACTGCAGGAGAAAAGCCTCTGCCTGCAAGTATTCACGTGCGTTAATCGGTAAACAAGTGTCCGTGTATGAAAAACTGTATTTTAATGCAAGGATACACTCACGCACGATATTATTCTACATCATTTTCAGGCATTCGTAAACTGGTGATATTGCACATATTTTTCGCCTAGTTTTTGACACATTGGTAATTATTTATATAGCCGATTGTGAAAACCGCCTTTTTTAAGGTTTCGATTTGGTAACTTTTGTTTAGTTTTACTAATTTGAACATTTCGTGAATATTATATGAATTTTGAGATTTCCTTAACAATCTCTTAAAATCTGAATTTTCTCTTCTTT
>CAZVMK010000008.1:0-20746 GCA_964628315.1 uncultured Oscillospiraceae bacterium | reverse complement strand
TATGAATTTTGAGATTTCCTTAACAATCTCTTAAAATCTGAATTTTCTCTTCTTTTCTCCCCCCTGCCCTCCCCCGAAAAATTCGTTGTTTGTTTTCACCGCGCGGACATTTTTCTTTAATTACTCTATTCATTTATTCATCATTATACAAAATAGACACGGTAATCCAGAATTAAAAACTTGCGTTACACCTAAATATAGAAAAAGGGACTGCTCAAACGAGCAGTCCCTCTAAAAGGTGATTATTCAGCAAAAGTAACAATGATCTGAGAAACCAAAACCCGCTTTGCGAAGTCGATGGTCACAACATTGTTCTCACCGGTCAGTTCGAAAGTCAAGCAAACGATCTCGGTTGCGCCAGCAGTCTGTGCCTCGGAACCGTTCACAGAAACGGTGTCCGCGCTAGTCTCGTTCCATGCCTGGCAGTAAACTTCGACCTTAGCAACTTTCGCGCCGGCAGCGTAGGTCAGAACCAACTGGCCGTTTTTGCTACCAGTGCCAGTCTTCAGATAACCTTTCTCTTGAGCGTGGCAACCACTGTTAGAGCTATTGCCTGCAAAAATCTTGGAACCTTCAACGCTCACCAGAGACTCGTCAGTGGTTGCGCCATTCAATGCTTCAACCAAGGTGTTTTCTTTCAACTCGTTGCTGCCAACTTCCAGGTCCTTAAAATCATAAGTGACACTGCTTCCGGTAGCAGGGGTCTCATTGGCATCGCCATTGCTTTCCTCAGCATAGGTGATCTCGATTTCGATAATACGAACCTGAGCGCTCAGCTTGCTACCCTCTTGAATGTTAGTAGCACCCAGAACGACTTCATTGCTATTGACCGTGATAACAGCGCCGGACTCGTAAGTCTCGCCGTTGCAGGTCAAACGCTCAATGGTCTCGTCCTGCTTAACGCCATAAGTAACCTTGATAGAAGCAATCGTCTTGTCGGAGGTCAGTGTGAAAGAAACATTCTCGGATGCATACAGTCTCCAGGTGTCGTTGCCGTCATCGCTAAGATAGAACTTACCGGAGTTTTCGCCATAGGTGCCCACTGCGGTGCAGTTGATCACAACAGTCAGACCCTCTTTGATGGTCAGAGTCTTGTACTGCATGCCATTCACCCAGCCTTCGCGCTTGCCCAGGCCACCAACGTTGATCGTCAGCTTGTTGCCATTTTCGGTCAGAGCATCATGCTCAACACGCACAACAGGTTCGTGGCCCTCGGCCAGAGTGTAGCTAACCAGAGTGCACTTATTCAGCTCGATAGTGCCATTGTAATTCTTGAACTCATTGCTGCTAACGGTGACGGTATCGCCGACCTGCAGATTTCTAACATAGTCGCCACTGACTTTGTAGCACAGAACTTCGCGGCCGTCGCCCTCAACTTCAATAGTGAGCGAATAAGCACTGCCGCCATAGATGGTCTCGACCTTGGTGATAACACCGGTCAATTCGTACTCACCGGTCATGGAAGCATCCTCTTCCAGAGCAAAAGCCTGATCCAGGATTTCCTTAATAGCAGAATCGGTGTTGTCTTCCTTTGCGGTCAGGGTGATTTCCTGAGTTTCAACATTGACACGAATGGTGTAAACGCCATCAGCTTCAACTTTCACATTTTCGCCGTTGTTACCAAACTCGCCATTGCTCCATTTATGATTCTTACGAATCTTGAACTCGGTGCCAGCAGTCAGCTCCAGCTCGATTTCATAGATATTGGCTTCCTCAGTAGCAGTCAAATCGAAGTCAACACGCCAGCCGGTGTCAAACAGGTTGCCGACAACAGACCAGGTAGTCTTGCTGGGATCAGAGGGTGCAGTAGAGAACACAAATTCGCCCAGATCAATCAGCTGTCCCTCAGTGTAGGTAAACTTATAATTGCCGCTATGCAGATATTCCCAAGTATTTTCCCAAGGGAAGCAATTATCGGCATCATAGCCCAAAATCAGCTTGATCTCGTTATCGCCCTCTGCGATCTTGTCGGTAATCAGATACCAGATATTGGTGCCATCCAGGTTGGTCAGCTTTTCGGGAGCGTCGTTATTCCAGCCCCATACGCCACCGGTAATGTAGATGGCTGCCCACTCGGGGATCTCAACACCGTTCTCGCCCATGGTAAAGTAGTAAGTAACCTTACCTTCCTCGGTGGGGATAGAAGGCTCATCATCTTCATTGCCGTTGTTGTCATCATCGCCGCCGTCGACTACCTGCTCCAGGTACAGAACAGCGCGGAACTGACTGACGTCAGCATTTTCGGCATTGATAAAAGTAGTCTTAGAAACGCTGATGGTAGCAAAATCCTTATAGCTACCCATGTAGTAATCGGTATTGTTGTAGTTGCTGACAAAGATGTTCAGCTCAGTGTTCCAAGTAAACACGGCTGCATTGTCGGCATCGGTAGCGAAAGTCATGCCCACGGTGTCATAACCCTTGGAATTCTTATAGGTTTCCAGGGCGAAGTAGGTCTTGGTCTCGCCGTCCATGAAATACATCTTGTAGCCGCCATCGACAACTTCGACGTAAACAGCAACAGCCTCGTCGACGTTCTCAGTGGTGCCCAGGAAGTGGGAACCGGAAATGGTGCCGTTGAAGTACAGAGTCTTGCCCAGAGTGACCTGGTTCATGCCAAACTTGTATGCGGTATCGGCAACGGGAGTGCCGGTAAAGGGCAGCAGTTCGGTTTCGGGCTCTTCGTCCCCACTGTCATATTCTTCGCCGACAATGGTATACAGAGTCACGGACTCGGTCTCATAGAAGGGATCGGAGAAAACATATTTGGTGCCCTTGGTCACTTCGACAGCGCCGGTACCCTCCAGGATTGCCAGTGCATCATCAAAGTTCCAGAATGCATCTTCATCATATACCATGATCATGTTGAACTCGCCGCCAACAGCGATCTTGCCGGTCATGGTTGCAGTCCAAGTGAGCATTCCGTCTTCATCGGGCTCAACAGCGATAATTTCTTCGTTGGTCTCGACAGTTGCGAAGCCTTCGCCGTCAACACGCAGAGTGAACTCCATGGATGCCATGAAGAGATCATCCGCCTCGCTGTCGGTCAGGGTAACGGTGCCGTCAGCGTTGATGGTAACAGTGATAACAGTGTCACCGCGGCCGCCCTCGATGGTAACGGTATAGACACCGTCTTCCTCGGTAACAGCCTGACCCTCGATGGACATTGCGGTATACTCGTTGGAGTAGTCAGCAGTGGTGCCATTCCAGGTCAGCACGATCATGCCGTTTGCATTCTTATATGTAACAGGGTCTACGCCGGGCTCGGTAGGATCCACGTCAGGATTGGTGGGCTCAACACTAGGCTCAGTGGGGTCTACGCTGGGCTCAGTGGGGTCTACGCTGGGCTCAGTAGGATCAACGCTGGGCTCAGTGGGGTCAACACTAGGCTCAGTGGGTTCGGGTGTGGTTTCTTTGCTGGGAGCCGTGGTCTCGTCATTTACGGGTGCTGTGGTTTCGGGCACGCCGGTAGTGTCGGCACCGGTTGTCGTGCTCTCGCCGGCACAGCCTGCAAACAGCGATACGACAGACAGGACGACCATCAGCACCGCAATGATTTGCAATCTTTTCTTCAGTTGCTTCATGATTAGTTCTCCACCTTTCATATTTTAGGCGAATTGCCGCTTGCGCCGCAATCTTCGCCAAATTTACAATTTAAACGTTGCCGTTTCAATCGGCAGGGATGAATGTGATTTCCTTGGTTTCCGTGTTGAACGCGATGCGGTAGTTGCCGTTCTGCTTCACTACATAATCGCCACCAGGATAGGCTTCCGCCCAATCGCAATTATGGCGGACCTTAAACGAGTCACCGGCTTTCAAGGTAAAAACCGCAGTGCTGACCAGCAGATTTTCCTCATCGCTTTCTGCCAATCTAAAATCCTTGTCCCAGTTGCTTCCGTTCAGTGTGCCGATGACCGTCCAGGTCTCTTGCAACGTGGGGTCTTCTCCCTCGCCGCACCAGATCAGCTTGACCTCGTGGGTTTCGGTATGGAAGGATATACGGTAAGTACCGGTAAACAAAACGGTGACATTGCCTGCAGGGTAGCTCGTTCCCCACTGATCGTTCCAGCGGATCTTGAACTGATCTTCTTCGTTCAGTTCCATCTCGGCGCTGATCAGAACGTTATCTTCCTGGCCGACGTACAGCACGATGTCATTCTGCTCTCCCCAGCCGGTGAAGCTACCGCAGATCTTCCAAGGATCTGCAGACACGACCGGTTCCGGTTCAGTAGGTTCAGGCTCGGTGGGCTCGACACTGGGTTCGGTGGGTTCCGGCTCAGTAGGCTCTGGGTCGGTCACGCCGTTCTCAGCAGGAGCGGTAGTCACATCTTCAACAGGTGCGGTGGTCTCACTTTCAGCAGGAGCGGTGGTCACATCCTCAACGGGTGCGGTGGTCTCGTCCACAATGGCATCCGGTTCGGTCGTGGGACCAGGGGTATAATCTCCGGCAGTGGTACCGTTCCCCTCGGCGCAACCGCCAAACATCATTGCGATTGCCAGCAATGCGGCAACTGCAATTTTTCTCTCTCTTCTCATTCCGGTTCACCTTTCATCTTGCGATGTGCCATTGTGACGGTCACAGCCACATCAGCATTTGTTCCTTTATAGATTATACACAATTATGTTACCTTTTGTCAACCCATTTCTTGATAAAATCACATATTTGGATTTTTAACGTCTTATTGCCGAAAACACGCCGTTTCTTTTCCTGAAAAAGCCGGAATTTTCCGGTTTTGCGTCAAACGTGAAAACCCTCCGACGTTTTTTTACCGTCGGAGGGTCGCAGGAATTCAATTGATTCGGACTTCCAGGAACAAACTTTCCACATATCTTGTCACGCTGGGCAACAAATAGTCAAACGATGTGCCTCGGCTCAAGATCTCGTCACTGGGATAAGCCGCGGGGTCATTGGCCACCTCGGGAGACAGATACTCCTTTGCGGCCGTGATGGGCGTACCGTAGCAGACCCACTCCATATTGGCGCCGGAAATTTCGGGATCACACAGGAAGTTGATAAACAGCTCCGCTGCTTCCTTTTCCTTTGCGCAGGTGGGAATACACATAGAATCGGTAAACAGGTTAAATCCCTGCTGTGGGAAGCAGAATGCCAGATCTTCGTTTTCTTCCGTCATCATCAGATAGTCGCCGGCGTAATAGGGGGCGATCCACGCCTCCTCATTCTGCATCAGGTCATAGATCTGATCCATAACGTATTGCTGCACCAGCGGTTTCTGCTCCGCCAGCTTCTCCGCACAGGCCTGCAATTCATCGGGATCGGTGGTGTTGATATCGTATCCCAGCAGATATTGAGCAATGGCCATGGCATCACGGGAATTATCGAACATCAATATCTTGTCCGCATATTTCTCGTTCCACAGCAGCTCCCATCCTCGGGCAACATCTTCCTCATCCACATATTTTGTATTGTAGATAATTCCCACCGTGCCCCAGGTATAGGGAACGGAATACTTATTTTCGGGGTCGCAAACCAGATTTTTGAAGGTATCGTCCACATACCGATAATTGGGGATATTATCGAAATTCAACTCCTGGAGCAATCCCTCCTGCCGCATACGGGCAACCATATAATCCGACGGAAAAATCAGGTCTACCGTAATACCACCGGAAGCCAGTTTGGTGTACATGACCTCATTAGAGTCAAAGGTAGAGTAATTGACGTGGATATAAGGATATTTTTCCTCAAAAGCGGCAATAACGTCCAGAGAGCCGTCAGAGCCGTCGGCAATATACTGTCCCCAGTTGTAGATATTGAGGGTGATCTTCTCCTGCTCACCGCCGGAGGCCGTACCCGCAGACTGGCAACCAAACAAAAACAGGCAGGACAACAACAGTGCAATGATTTTTTTCATTTGCCACTCACCTGCACTTTCTTCTTATCCGCACGCAGCTGCAACAAATTCATGGCGATCATCAGCACCAGGATCAACAAAAACAGCAATGTGAACATTGCATAGATTTTGGGTGGGATGGGTTTTTTCGTATAGCTGTAGATCTCCACAGGCAGTGTCACGAAATCCATGCCGGACACAAAATAGCTGATGACAAAATCATCCAAGCTCATGGTAAAGGCCATGATCGCACCGGCTACCACGCCTGGCATGATCTCATGGAGCGTTACCTTGAAAAAAGACTGCAAGGGGGTACACCCCAAGTCCATGGCCGCTTCCGTCAG
This sequence comes from uncultured Oscillospiraceae bacterium, assembly GCA_964628315.1. Lineage (GTDB taxonomy): Bacteria > Bacillota > Clostridia > Oscillospirales > Oscillospiraceae > Faecousia. Next base: position 14,556 of record CAZVMK010000008.1, on the reverse strand, counting down.
AGATTTGTCCATCTGTTTCAGCTTGGGCATCACATTCAAAATGACGTAAGGCAGATTGAATGTGATATGGGCGATCAGCAACGTCCAGAAAGTAAGGCTATTCTGCTGGCCCAGCAATTTGCTACCCAAAAACACAAACAGCAGTGACAAGGAGATACCCGTCACGATGTCGGGATTTGTCATGGGGATATTGGTGACCTGCATGGTCAGTTTCCGCATTTTCGGATTCATATTGCAGATACCCACTGCCGCCACCGTGCCGAACACTGTGGCAACGCCACTGGCGATCACGGAGATCAGCAGAGAATTTCCCAGCAATTTCAGCAGATCTTTATCCTTAAACAGCTCTACATACTGGTTCAGTGTAAATCCGTCAAAACGGGACAGACTCTTGCCCTCGTTGAAGGAGCCGACGATCAGCACCAGCATGGGCGCATACAGAAAAATGAAGATCAGGCAGGTAAAGATGCGGTTCGTCTTTTTCATACAGCCACCACATCCTCTCCATCTGCGCCGGTCACCTTATTCATGATACCGGTACAGACAAACACCAAAATCATCAATATCAAGCTCAGAGCCGCACCGAGGTTGGCGTTGTTGCCCTGTTTGAACAGTCTTTCGATCACGTCGCCGATCAGCATTTCCGTACCGCCCAGTTTCTGGGAAATATAGAATGTAGAAACCGCCGGCACGAATACGGTGGTCACGCCGGTGACAATGCCAGGCATGGACAAAGGCAGCACCACTTTCAGGAAAGTCTGCGTAGGGGTGCAACCCAGATCCTCTGCCGCCTCGATGAGGCGATTGTCGATTTTTACGATAATGGCATACAGGGGCAGGATCATGTAAGGCAGATAGTTATACACCATGCCCAGCACCACCGCCCCAGGGTGGCGGATCAGGGACAATTTTTTCAGTCCCAGACTTTCCAGAAACGTATTGATAATGCCCGTGTCTTGCAGCAGTCCCACCCACGCCAGTGTCCGCAGCAGAAAGCTCATGCACATGGGCAGCATGACCAGCATATACAGGATCTTCTGCATCACCTCACTGCGGTGGGCAATGTAATAAGCCACGGGATAGCCCAGCAGCAGGCACAGGAGCGCCGATACGACCGCATAGGCGATGGATCTGCCGAACACGGGCAGATATGTACCCAGCTGCATCATATTGCTCCAGGTGAATGCGCCGGTATCGGGGTCGGTGAAGGCATAGTAAGCCACCACGCCCAGAGGGATCAGAGTGAAGATCACCATCCACAGGATGTATGGCACACTGAGCAATACCGAATTATTCTTCTTCATCGGCCACATCCTCCGCCAGCTCATCATACTCTGCCGAGTAAGAGCTGTAGTCACCGAACATACCGGAGTATTCACTCTTTTTCATGATGTGGATGTCTTCCGGATTCAGACGGATGCCGATGGTAGAACCGACGGCACAGTAATCCGTGGTCTGGATGAGCCACTTAAAGCCCTTAAATTCGACAATGATATCATAGTTCAGGCCCTTAAATGTGATATTGGTCACCGTGCCGACCAGATGGCCCTGTTCTTTCTCCACAATGTCGATGTCCTCCGGACGGATCACCACATCCACCGGCTCGTTGGGTTCAAATCCCTTGTCCACGCAGTCAAAGACACGGCCAAAGAAGCGAACCTTATAGTCAGAAAGCATGACACCGTCAAGAATGTTGCTTTCGCCGATAAAATCTGCCACAAAGGCATTTTTCGGTTCATTATATATATCTTCCGGTTTTCCGATCTGCTGAATGCGGCCTTTGTCCATAACGACGATGGTATCGGACATGGAAAGGGCTTCCTCCTGATCGTGGGTCACATAGATGAATGTGATTCCCGTCTCTCTCTGGATCCGCTTCAGCTCGTTCTGCATATCCTTACGCAGGCGCAGATCCAGCGCACCCAACGGTTCATCCAGCAAAAGCACCTTCGGTTCATTGACCAGCGCACGGGCGATGGCCACACGCTGCTGCTGACCACCGGACAGGGCATTGATCCGGCGATGACCATAGCCTTTCAGGCTGACGATCTCCAGCATTCTGTTGACCCGTTCGTTGATCTCTTCTTTCGGGACCTTTGCTACCCGCAGACCGAATGCGATATTATCAAAAACATTCAGGTGGGGAAACAGTGCGTACCGCTGAAAGACGGTGTTGATCTGGCGTTCATAAGGCGGAACATCGTTGATTTTCTTTCCATCAAAAGTGACCTCGCCGTCGGTTGCCGTTAAAAAGCCGCCGATAAGGCGCAGTGTGGTGGTCTTGCCGCAGCCGGAAGGACCCAGCAAAGTTAAAAATTCGTGGTCGTTGATATAGAGATTGATGCCGTCGAGTATACGCTCCCCGTCGAACTCCATGGTTAAATTCCGGAGCCTGATGAGTTCCTTAGACATTATCCTCCCCCGTTTCTTTCATTTTTTCGTCATAATTTGACAAGTATAAATATATCGTAAATTTCGGGAATGTCAATGACTTTTCCTGTCCGATGGCAGAATTTTTTGCACAATCCCCTCCACCCCTCCGAACCGCTTTGAAAATATCACGTTTTTTTGTGAAATTTTTCCACAAAAAGGTTTGATTTTCATAATCATGGCAATACTTGACCTCGGAGGTGCTTATCACATGAGCAATAACAACAGCGAAAACAACAAATTCAAAAACTTCATCAGCGGTAAACTGGCTGGCAAGGGCTACTACATAGCCCTGGTCCTGTGCGCAGTCGCCATCGGGATCTCCGGCTATCTGTATTACCACAACACCAAAAATCCGTCCCTGGACGTTCCTGCGCCGACGGTAGATGCCCTCAACCCCGACAACGGCACGACCCTACCTTCCGAGTCCCCCACCGAGCCTGCGAAAAAACCATGGAAGACCGGCAAGCCCGTCAACGGTGAGGTCATCATGGACTATGCCATGGACTGTCTGTGCTTCAATCCCACCACACGTGACTGGCGCACCCACAATGGCATGGATTTTGCCGCAGAGGCCGGCACCGCCGTCTGTGCGGCGGCTGACGGGACGGTCTACACCATCTACACCGACGAAACCATGGGCACGACCATCGTCATCCGGCACGAAGACGGCTACGTGACCACCTATTCCAGTCTCAGCGAGGACGTGGTGGTATCCGTTGGTCAGGACGTCACGCTGGGGCAGACCATCGGTTATGTGGGCACATCTGCACTGATTGAAACCACCCTTGGCGATCACGTCCACTTCTCTGTCAGCTGTGGCGGTAACAGCGTCGACCCCGAGGATTTCTTTCAGATGAACCAGCAGTGATCCACATTCAAAATCAGAGCCGCTGCTCAGCAGCGGCTCCCGTTTTTTTCATTCATGAATTCCGCCCGTTCCCGTTGCAGCTCAGAAAGCAGCTCCGTGGGAGTCCAGCCGGCATTTGTCTGGGTCAGTATCGCCTTACAGATCGGCGGCACACCCATGTGGCGCAACTCCGTCAGGACATTGTCCAGCCGTTCCGATGGCATGCACAGCACCATCATCGGTTCCGTCAGCGGCGCACTGGGGCGCATCTCCCGACTTGGCGGCAACATGGCCAGCTGTCCCACCGTCTTATGGTACTCCCCCTGCTCTACCGGCCGCAGTTGAATGTTTTCCCGTTGGGCTACCAGCTGAATTTTCGACAGGATCGCCCCATCGGTGATTTGAAACAATAAAATTTTTCCGTTCATAAAATTCCCCCACCATCAGGATGCCACTTTTTCTCACAATTACAAAAAATCCTAAAAGCCCCGATCGTCTCGGGGCTTTTACAGCTGTTAAAGTTTGCGTGTGCTTTCCCGCCACTTGCCGAAAACGGGGATCATTTCATGATAACAGGTCTGTTGGCCCCCGATTTGTTCCAGTAAGATCTGGACACTACGTGTTGCCAGCTTTTCCACATCCTGAACCACCGTATCCAGTCTCGGGACGGTATAGGTACCGATCTCCAGTCCGTCAAATCCGACCACCGACACGTCCTCCGGCACCCGTTTTCCCGCATCGCGCAGGGCACGAATGGCACCAACGGCAATGACATCGGCCATTGCGAATACCGCCGTGAATTCCACGCCGCCGGAAAGCAGACGTTTCATGGCATTATAGCCATCATTATAGGAAAAGCGGATATCTTCGTAACCGTTTTCTTCGTCGAATTCGATGCCGTTTTTCCGAAATCCTTCCATGCAGCCTCGGTAACGCAGGCCTGTAATATCCGACACCTGGCGGTCACCGCCGATCACAACGAATTTACGATGTCCGAGAGATATCAAGCGCTCTGCCGCCAGCAGTCCCCCCTGATAGTCGTCAGATGTTACACTGGAAAGATTTTCAAAGGAAAGCTGCTGGGCGCCGTTGGTGACCAGCACGCTGGGCACATCGATCTCAGCAAATCCGGCACGGAAATTATCCTGGTTTCCGCCAAGGAACAGAACCCCCCGCGGTTTTTTCTCCCGACACAGGTTCACCGCGCGGCGCACCTCGTCCAGGTCTTCATCGATATAGTCCACCACCAGCGCATAAGGTGTTTGGGACACCAATGTCTGGATCACCTCGATCAAGGAGCCGAAAAGTTCATTGGAAGTGCCTTTCACCACAGCAATAATGTCGTTGGAGCGCTGTTGCTTTAAGTTTTTAGCATTGGGATTGAACTGGAAGCCATGCTCTTTTGCCGCCTCCAGAATGGCGCGGCGAGCCTTAGGGCTCACATTGGGATGGTCATTCAGGGCTCTGGAAACCGTTCCGATGGAATATCCGGTGAGAGCCGCCAGATCCTTAATGGTCATACACCTGCCTCCTTAGCCTTTGACTGCGCCTGCGGCAACGCCCTTGATGATGTGTTTCTGGCAGAACAGATACACAACGATGATGGGCAAAATCGCCATGAAGATGATTGCCATCGTTGCGCCCAGATCCACTGTGCCATAGCTACCCTTCAAATACTGGATATGAATAGGAATGGTACGGTATTCATTTCTGTCAAGCACCAGATAAGGCAGCAGGTAATCATTCCAAACCCACATCACTTCCAGAATTCCAACGGAAATCATGGTCGGTTTCAGCATGGGCACAACCACCATAAAGAAAGTACGCAGAGGGCCGCAACCATCGATGGTAGCCGCCTCCTCAATTTCCAACGGAATGCTCTTGACAAATCCGGTAAACATAAACACCGCCAAGCCGGCACCAAAGCCCAGATAGACGATTGGGATCGTCCAGGGGGTATTTAATTTCAGAGTATCCGCTGTTTTAGACAAGGTAAACATGACCATTTGGAACGGAATTACCATAGAGAAAACGCACAGATAGTAAATAATGCGGCAGAATTTGGAATTGACACGGGAAATATACCATGCAGCCATGGATGTACACAGCAAGATTAGACCTGTTGACAGCACAGTAATAACAACGCTGTAGAAAAAGGATTTCCAGAACGGGTAGTTACCAAAAGTCATGCCTTTGATAAAATTACTGAATCCGGCAAACATTTCGCCGCTGGGCCATGCAAAAGTATCTGTCTTGACATAGGTATTGAGCTTAAAAGCATTGATCGCCACCATGACCACAGGGAGCACATAGATAATACAGATGACTGCAAAAAATACCGTCAATGCGGTTTTGCCTTTGTCTCTTTTTTGAATTCTCCTTGCCATCACTGCTGAACCTCCTTTTTACGGGTCATGCGAAGCTGGAGCAAGCCAATGGCCGCCACCAGAATGAAGAACAGCACGGCTTTTGCCTGTGCTACGCCACGGGAATTGATATTCTGGCCATAGAACGTATTGTAGATATTTAGAGCCAGCATTTCCGTTGTATGTACAGTCGTTCCATCGGGGTTGATTATATAAGGTAAGCCGCCGTTCAATGCCAAGTTCTGGTCGAACAGTTTGAAAGAATTGGTCAGTGTCAAAAATACGCAGATCGTGATAGAGGGCATCACATTGGGTATTGTGACACGGAACAATGTTTGACGTTTATTGGCACCGTCGATTTTTGCCGCTTCCAACATATCCTCCGGCACCGCCTGCAATCCGGCAATGTAGATGATCATCATATAGCCAATTTGTTGCCAGCACATCAGAATGATCAAGCCCCAAAAGCCCCAGGTCGTATTGGTCGGGATACTGGTTTCATACATACTCAGCAAGCCGTCAAAAATCATGCTCCAGATATAACCCAGCACGATACCGCCAATCAAATTCGGCATAAAAAACACAGTGCGGAACAGATTTGCACCGCGGATCTTCTGGGTCAGCGCATAGGCTACCGCAAAAGCCAAAACATTGATCAGCACCAGCGAAACAATGGTAAACACCGTGGTATAGCCAAAGGAATAACGGAAGCTCTCATCCTGAAAAGCCTTGATATAGTTATCGATTCCCACCCACTCCCAGTTGCTGGTAGTTTTAAACTTGGTAAACGACAAGAAAATGCCCTGCAAAAAAGGCCAGACAAATCCAATGGCAAATGCTACCGTCATTGGCAGCATAAATATCGGAAAAGCTCTACGTAATGGTCTCTGCAGTTGTGACTTGTCGGGCGTATTTTTTATTTTTTTCATAAAACCAACTCCCGTTTGTTGTAAAATGTGCACATCCCACGCCTCCTGCGGCTGGGATATGATATAAAAAACGGGGTGGGCAGGCGCCCGCCCCGTTTTAAAATTAAGGTTACGTTTGGTTATATTTTAGCCGTTGGCAGCCTTGTACTGAACAGCCCAGCCATCAATAAAGGCATTGACAACTTTCTGCCAGTTTGCATCAGTGGGATCGGCATCATACTCGTTCAGTGCGGAAACGCAAGCAGCACGGTAGGTGTCAACATTGGGCTGATAGTTGGTAGCCCACCACATGTTGTAATTGCCCTTAGCGGCATACTCGTTAGCGATTGCCAGGAAGGGGTTGGAAGATGTAACAGCATTGGTGTAAGGCATAACACCGAAAGTATCAACAGCCTTAGTAGATGCGGTCTTATCGGTAACCAGCCACTTCATGAAGTCCAGAGTTGCCTGAATGTCAGCCTCGGAAGCATTGGCATTGACAGCCCAGTAGTTTTCGGTACCGCAGCACAGGCCGGCCTTTTCTTCACCCTCAACACCGCAGTAGTAGGGGATCATGGTCAGTTCATCAGCCTTAAAGCTCTCGCTCAGAGCGCTCCACTCCCAGTTACCATTGCAGAAGAACACGGCCTCGCCCTTTTTGAACTCGGCCTCAGCGTCAAAGCCGCCGGTAGCCAGAGCGGAAGGATCCTTGGTGCTATTGTTGATGATCAGATCCCACAGGTTACGGTAGTTATCCATGTATTTGCCGGTCAGTGTCTCGGGGCAGGAAGTCCATGCATCGGGGGCATCAACGGACTCATAGTAGTACTCCAGGTTGATCAGGTGGCCGGTGAAGCGCCAGGAGGAGCTGTCATCCATACCGGAGGAGGTGAATGCAGAGAAGCCCAGCTCTTTGGAACGAGCGGTGATGTCTTCAACAACGGTCTTCAGAGAAGCAAAGTTGGTGATCTCGGAAACATCGTGGCCGGCCTGCTCCAGCAGGGTCTTGTTGACGATAATGCCGTAGCACTCATAGCAGTAGCCGATGGAGCACAGCTTGCCATTGTCGTCATACAGCTTGTAGTCATCGGTGCTCAGCTCTTTTGCGATGTCGGTATTGGTCAGATCGTAGCAGTACTCACCCCAGGTATCCACGGCGGCATCGTTACCGACCACGAACAGAGTGGGTGCGCTGCTCTTATCCATTTCAGCAGTCAGGGTTTCGTTGTACTTGCCGGAAGCAGCGGTAACGACCTTTACTTCAACGCCGGTCTGCTCGGTGTACAGCGCAGCAATCTCCTGCAGTGCAGCATCGGATTCGGGCTTAAAGTTCAGCCAATAAACAGAGCCCTTTTCTTCCTTGGGCGCACAACCAACTGCCATGCAGCAAATCATGGCAACGGTCAATGCGATGCAAATGAGTTTCTTCATGAAATCTATCCTCCTAAAATGTTTCGAATTGGAATCGTTTCCAATTCCTTTCTGGGTATAAGATATCACACCGTTTCCAAGTTTTCAATCCTTTTTTGCCACAAGGTGTGATTTTCCACAAAGAGCACAAATTCTATAGTTTAATTTTGTGCAGTTTGTCAGTGAGCTACACTTGGACATTGGCAGGCAACATTTTGTGTCTTCCACGCAAAAATGCGGTCGCCTTTAACAGGCAACCGCATCAACGCAGGCAGTATATTCACTGACATTCAAAATCGTTTCTCCGTCAATTTGCAGGGCCACAGGCCGATCAAATTTAACGGTGATCTCCCTTCCCGTCAAAACATCCACCGCATCGGTATGTTCCACGTGCTTGCCTTTGAATATGGACGGGAAGATCATCAGGGTCTTCAGCTTGCCGCTGTCGTGGAAGATCATGGTGGAAAGCCGACCCGAATTTCTCTGCTGTGCCGGTGTCGGCATCATACCGCCGCCGTAGAGCCGCCCGTTCATGGTGGGACTCAGCCAAACTTTACGATATGTATGGGTCTGCCCGTCCACGGTCACCTCTGCATTGGTAGGCCGATAATGGAACAGCAAGCCTTTAATGGCAATGGCGGTATAATTGACCTTTTTATTGGATTTTTTCTTCAGCTCGTCCCCCACCTGGCAGCAATATCCGTCAATTCCGTAACCGATGCCATTGAGGAAACGGTATTTTTTACCGTTCACTTTCACAAAAGGCAAGCCATCGATGTAACTTTTAATGGAAAACGGGCAACACTCCCGTTGATATCCCAGGTCGGCCGCAAAATCATTTCCCGTACCGTTGGGGAAATAGAGCACATCGTTGGGGAAATCTATTCCGTCCACATTGTTGATAAAATGGTTCAATGTGCCGTCGCCGCCGGCCAGGATAATAAAGTCATCCCGTTCCAGACCTTTCAGAAAAACCCGATAATTGGAAACTTCCAGCACATCGATCAGTTTCAGGGGCTGATCATACAGCAGCTCCAGATTCTGCACCTGTGCCACCACGTCGGCATTGCCGGCCATTTTATTGTAAATCACATATCCTGTCGCCATATTTCTCTCCTCTTATGTATTCAGATATTCTTCCATCTTCTGCCGTGCACGGTCTCCCAGCTCCGCCGTTCTGCAACCGGTCACCTCTTCCGCCGCGATCACATCCACTACCTGCAGATGTACATCCGTCGGGTGGAGTGGGAAGTTTTTGTGGATCTTTTCCGTGCCCGATATTGCCAACACCACCACGGAAGCCTGCGCTTTTTGAGCGATTTTGAACACGCCGTTATGAAACGGCAAAAGCACACATTCCTTGCTGCGAGTACCCTCGGGATAAATGCCCACAGATACCTGCCCTTTTTCCAGCAGATCCGCCGCTTTTCGGATGGTCAGCATCGCATTGCGTGGGTTTTCCCGATCGATGGCCAGGAAACAACATTTGCGGATCATCCGTCCCAAAATCGGGATCTTAAAATTGGCCTCTTTCGATACGAATGCCACATCCCATTTTTTCAGCACCCTCCAGGTCACGATCGGGTCGAAATTGGAGCGGTGATTGCTGACGAACAGAATATTTTTTGTATCAGTGGGAATTTTCTCCAGTCCCTCCGCATGGATGCGCACACGGGTCCCCCAGAGGGCGATGCGGTCAATGCCGTTGAGCACACGGCGATAAAATCTGCTATGCTGCTCATATTCTCTATTGGGATTCACCAGCAGCGCGCAAACCACCAGAAACAGGCCATAGACCAGCACTGCCCCAACCGGTATTCCCAGCGCCCATATCAGATATTTCATTAGCTACCTCTATCCATTCTGATCTATTTTGGTTTTTTATTCTAACCCATTAATTTCAACTGTTCCTCAATTTTTCCTCAACATTTGTTGAAAAAAGTCGAAAAATGTCCTATTCCACCAATGGTAGAGCAGGGTGTAGAGTCCATGGAAGGGGTCAAAACTTTTCAGTAGAGTTTCTCTCCCCTGTTTCGGTTTACTTGCGGCGAAGGCGGCGATATAATTATTCCATCCAATCCAAGCAAAAGGAGTTTTCTTATGACACCAACATTTACACTATCCTGTGAGTCCACTGTGGATATGCCATATTCTTATATCAACGGCAGAAATATCTCCGTCATTTTTTACGGCTACACCGTTGACGGTGTCAACTATGTGGACGATATGCTCCGTGACCCCAAAGCTCTGCCCCATTTCTACGAAATGCTGAACGCCGGAAAGTTGCCGACCACCACCCAGCTCAACACCTTTCAGTATTTGGAATATTTCGAGCCGTTGGTGGAAAAGGGGGATCTGCTCCACATCACGCTGGGTACCGGCATGACCCGTTCCTATCAGAATGCAGTGGCCGCCGCAGAGGAATTGCGGCAAAAATATCCCCAGCGAAAAATCATCGTTGTCGATTCTCTGTGCAGTTCTTCCGGCTACGGCATGCTGGTAGATTGTGCCGCCGATATGCGTGATAACGGCAGCGCCATGGAGGAGATCGAAAGCTGGATCATGGCCAATCGAAAGCTTGTCCACCATCAGTTCTTCTCCACCGAACTGAAGCACTATCGCCGCAGCGGCCGTATGTCCGGTGCCACGGCCATGATCGCCACCGTTTTGAATATCTGCCCCATCATGCGGCTGGATGACACCGGCAAAATCATTGCCTACAGCAAGATCCGCGGCAAGAAAAATGCCGTCAACCTCACCGTAGACACCATGGCCGCCCATGCACAAAACGGTACAGATTACAGCGGAAAATGTTTCATCTGCCATTCCCAATGTATCGGCGATGCCAATATGCTCCGTGAAGCCGTTATGGCTCGGTTTCCCAACCTGAAAGAGATCCCGATTTTCGATATTGGCACCAGCATTGCCGCCCACTGCGGTCCAGGCACCGCCGCTGTATTCTTCTTCGGTGACGAACGCACCCCCGAATAACGAAAAACCGCCCAGGGACATCCCTGGGCGGAATTTTATTGTAATTCGAAATTACATCAGAGGCTCCATGTTCAGCACGGGATGACCCTTTTCGGTCAGCCAGTTGAGCAGTTCCTCGCAGTCGGTGGTGATGGTCTCATCCGCCACCATATCGGTGAAGTTTTCAATGCCGTAGAGTTCCTGAGCAGTCTTATTCAACCGCTCACCCACATCGTCTTTCAGCTCCTTGGGCATCCACACGATACGCTCAATGCCGCCCTCGGCAGCGATGAACTTCTTGGAGGAGATGAAATGACGGCCGTGGCCCATGTAACCAGGGGTCTGAACACCGCCGCCGGTGCAGGAAGCCAGCTCGCCGAAGCTCATGCCGGCAGGTGTCATGCCCTTGTATTCACGGTTGACCACGATGAAGCCGTTGCTCATGGGCTCAATGCCGCAGATACATTCGAAACAGCCACAGGAAGTCATGGGATCCTCCAGAATGGAGTACAGCGTTACGTTCTCCACGGCACCGTGGGTCGCCTCGGCCACCATGCGGTTGACCTCTTCGTAACGTCCGGTACGCTCATCGATCAGGCCCTTCTTGAAAATGGGCTGGCAGGGGCCGTTGGGATTGAGCTCATTGGTCGCCTTGGCATCCAGCCAGCTGACGGCACCGCACAGGCCCAGTCGCTCGGGTGTGACCACGCAGCAGTGAGCAGGCGCAAAGCTCTGGCACAGGATACAGGTATAGTAGCGATCCACGGCCTCATCGGTCATGGAAGCCAGACGGTCGTCGCGCTGGTTATAGCGGGGCATTGCCACCTCGTCACGGAACTTTTCCGCTTCGGCCGCATCGGTGATGATGGTCACCTGGCACTTATCCACAACGGCATCGAACTCGTTCATGATCATTACGTACAGCACTTCTGCGAAGTCTTTCAGCCGCAGACCTGCTTCATACGCCGCATTGGACACACGCACACGGACCTGGTTGCGCTGACCGGTGTGCATAACACCCTCCATATAGTTGAACCAGGCATGGAATTTACGCTCGATAACGGACTCGAAGTCCACCTGCATCTTCTTGCCTGCCACTTCCACATAGGTGGCCAGTGCCAGATCCTTGGCCTCATCCAAATCGGGACCGACAATGGTGATCTTATGATCTTCCACTTCGTTCAGTTCACGCATGACCACCAGTTCGGCGGTGGGATTCTTGGAAGACCAGCACTCGTTGTGCATATCTGCCTTACGAATGATTTCGCCCTCAAAAGCGGCGGCAAAGGCCACGGGGATAGGCAGTTCTGTGGTCTTGATTTTAATGTCACGCAGCTCCAGAGACTTTTTCACGGTCTCGTTGTGATCCAGAACGGACTCCAGTGCGCCAGGTACCTGATTTTCGCCCAGGTCGATATCCACCACCACGGGGAAGCCCAGGGCGATGGCACCGGCACCGGCAGAAACTTCCACGGGGCCAATGGCACCGAAAGTATTCACGAAGGCAGGAACACGGTTCTTGGTGTAATCCAGCAGTCCGGCCAGATCGCCAGGCTGGATATTACCGAAAATCAGAGCGGCACGAACGGCCACCGTGACCACATGGATAACAGCGGTAACATCGTGGCCCAGAGGGATGACACGCAGCTCCAGACCCATCTTGACACCGCCCTCGGCACACTGCTCGATACAGTCGCCGATCAGGAAGGTCATAATGCCCTTGCTCTGATAACCCTTTACGACCTTGACCACGTCCTCGGCATTGTCTGCCTTGCCCAGCACCACAGCCACGCCCGGGATATCGCCGGTGACCAGCGGAACGCCCAGAGAACGGATGATGGGGTCGGGAACGAAGCCGATACCGGACTCGTTGGCGTAAGGATCGCCGCCCTCTACGTACTTCAGGCCCTCAATGATCTCGGCGCCCACTGCGGTGGCCAGGCCGGCATTCAACGCCTGACCCAGGTCTTCCTGATTGGTAATCAGGCTCTTGAGGACTCCCACGCAGGCAGTCAGGTCGCCCAGTGTTTTCACTTTCACACCGGTTGCGGCATAGATGGTGGGGAAAAAGTAAGCAGTGTCGGGGAAGGCGATGGCCTTGTCAGCACCGTACTTGGCGATGGCATCGTTGACAGCGCCTTCGGTCAGGCCGGCCACGGCGTTGCTGCCGCCATAGATCAGATCGGTTAATACACTCATGTTAATTCCTCCCGAAAAATATTTTTAAGTCAGTTTATATATAGCCTTTCGGCCGAATTTATGAATAAATCCCTTCCCCCGAGGGGAAGTTGGCAGCCCGTCAGGGCTGACGGATGAGGAATACGGGCGATAATCTCACCCATGTGTGCCATCCCTCAGACTTGCTTCACAGCCGATGTCACATATTGATCAATTTCCCTACAAACATCATCAAAATGTCGAAGCACATCCATATTAGACAGGCGAAGAACATCAATATTCTGCCTGCGCAGATAGGCGGTCCTTTTGTTGTCGTACGCAATCGCATCTGCAGTGCAATGTTGCGATCCATCCAGTTCGACTACCAATCTGGCTTTATGGCAATAGAAGTCAACAATATAATTCCCAATGACATATTGTCTACGAAATTGGGGTGAATAATGCCGTAAAAATCGATACCATAAAAGATTTTCTTCCTTTGTGGCGTTTTTTCTCAGCGTTTGGGACCGGTCTGTCAGTTTTTCATTTCTGTCCATAAAACTTCCATTTTCTCTGCACAAGTCTGCAAGTAGTTCACATACCTCTACCTTTCTGCCCGTGTTCCTCATCCGCCCCTTCGGGGCACCTTCCCCTCGGGGGAAGGAAAGCGATGAAGCAGGCAGTCCGCCAAATAATAAACGGTCTCATAGCGGATATATTGCAGGATATTTCTGTCCCACAGCAGAACAAGGCCGGCCGGAAATTCCTCATCGGCAAAATAGAATTTTACTAACACTGTCAGGTCGGAAAACAGTGGGATCTCGTAGCCGATATCCCCCACTTGTCGCCGCACACCGCCCATGGCCTCACAGGCCCGTTCAAATCCATCGGGATCGGCCATGGCTTTCTGCGCCGACATTTCGGTACGGATGGTCAGGCCGTTTCCGCCCACCAGAATTCCAGGCAGACTGGATACCGGTGCAAATTCGCCGGACGGTTCGGCATCTGTTCTGCCGTCACACAGCCAATCGTACAGGCACAGGCTTTCGCCGAAATTCGCCATCCGCCCCTGGAAAGTAATGTGTCCCGTTTCAAGGGATATTTCCGCTTCTTCCCCCAGTAAAGTTGCAAAAAGGCGATGATTTGAGCATCGTACCCCTTTTTTATTGAAAAAGGCGGCACTGTCATAGGTCAAAAATCGCTGTCTTGCCGCTTCCTGCATGGCACGATAATTATCCATAGTCGCTCCAAATAGGCAAAATGGCTGGGAGGGAGACTTCCCTCCCAGCCATCGAATGCCAGGGAAATATCAGTTCTTACAGATCCAGGTAGCTATCGGAATACAGCACGTGGTTCTTGAAGATGTCGCAGGACTTGATGGTCTCCATTAGGCGCAGATCGTTGGGGTTCACGATTGCGGAGGTCAGGCCCTGCATCATGCACATTGCAACCAGAGCGGAGTCCA
>CAZVMK010000007.1:32304-34943 GCA_964628315.1 uncultured Oscillospiraceae bacterium | reverse complement strand
CTGGCGGCGATCCACCTTCCCCCCAGGGGAAGGTATTTTGCACCCTACCGAATACAGACCGCCCCGTAGGGTGGGGGTATACCCCCACCGGCGCTGGCAACTGAGAGGCTGTTTGCCTCCCATATCTGGAAATCATTACAGCTTGCCAAAAGGCCTCTTTTCTGGTATCATCAAATCAGTCCTCGCGAGACAAATCTGACGAATAAGGAGGCATGAGACATGTTCGGTTGCGATTTTACATTTGATTGCGGCGCCATCTGGCAGGCCATCTGCGCCCTGTTCGGTAAGAGCTGCTGATCTGCAAATTATTTTGTCCCCTCAACAGAGGGGACTTTCTTTTTTCTCTTGCATTATAGCCAATTCCTGTTATAATGGAGATGAAATTTTCCGAATAAAAGGAGAACTTGCGGATGAAATATGACGTGATCATTGTCGGCGCAGGCCCTGGCGGTATTTTTGCGGCTTATGAGCTGATGCAGAAAAAGCCGGAACTGAAAGTTGCGGTTTTCGAAGCCGGACATTCCCTTGGGAAACGCCACTGTCCCATTGACGGCCAAAAGGTAAAAAGCTGTATTAACTGCAAAAGTTGCAGTATTATGAGCGGATTTGGAGGCGCAGGCGCATTTTCCGACGGAAAATACAACATTACCAATGACTTCGGCGGTACGCTGTACGAACGCATCGGAAAAAAGCAGGCCCTGGAACTGATGCGGTACGTGGACGAAATCAATCTGTGCCACGGCGGCGAGGGCACGAAGCTGTATTCCACTGCCGGTACACGGTTCAAAACATTGTGTATTCAGAATGATCTGCACTTGCTGGATGCCTCCGTGCGCCATCTGGGCACGGATATCAACTATATCGTGCTGGAAAATATTTATAACGAGCTGAAAGAAAAGGTGCAGTTTTTCTTCGATGCTCCCGTGAGCTCCGTGAAAGTTTTGGAAAAGGGCTATCAGGTCAACTGCGCGGAGGAAGTATACGAATGTGCCCAGTGTATTATTTCCGTTGGCCGCAGTGGCAGCAAGTGGATGGAAAATACCTGCAGGGAGCTGGACATCCCGACACATTCCAATCGGGTGGACATCGGCGTTCGGGTGGAGCTGCCTGCGGCGGTATTTGCCCATTTGACCGATGAGTTGTATGAAAGCAAAATCGTCTATCGCACGGCGCAGTACGGGGATAAAGTTCGCACTTTCTGCATGAACCCCAGAGGCGCGGTGGTCAGCGAAAATACCAACGGGATCATTACCGTCAACGGCCACAGCTATGAAGATCCCTCCAAACAGACGGAAAACACCAATTTCGCCCTGCTGGTGTCGAAGCAGTTTTCGGAGCCGTTTAAAGACTCCAACGGCTACGGCGAGTCTATCGCCCGACTGAGCAATATGCTCGGCGGAGGTGTTATCGTTCAGCGGTTTGGCGACCTGATCCGTGGCCGCCGCTCTACGCCCAGCCGCATCGAAGATGCGTTTATCACGCCGACGCTCAGTGCGACCCCAGGAGATTTGAGCCTGGTGTTGCCCAAGCGGATTTTGGACGGCATTATCGAGATGATCTACGCTCTGGATAAGGTGGCACCTGGTACAGCTAATGATGATACGCTTCTGTATGGTGTGGAAGTGAAATTCTACAACATGGAAGTGGAGGTCAACGATAATCTGGAGTCCCGATATGAGGGGCTTTATGTCATCGGTGACGGCAGTGGTATTACTCACTCTCTGTCCCATGCGTCTGCCAGCGGTGTCTTTGTGGCCAGACAAATTGCACAGCGTTGAAATGACGGCCCCTCCAATCCGGAGGGGCCGTTTGACGTTTGGGGCATCGACAACGGATATGCAAAAGAGACCGATCGTGCAGATCGGTCTCTTTTGGCAGGGGATGAGGGAAAGTGAGGGGTCATTCGGAAACGGTCTTGACCATTTTGTAGGTAGCGCCATCGGTGATCTCGGTGGAGTCAACGCCGGTCAGGGCATACTCGCCGTTAATGTAGAAAGCCCAGTAGGCATTTTCGGTGTCCCAGTCGGCGGTTACGCCGTTGACGGTGGTGACGTACAGGCCAAAGTCGGAGGTGGAACCCTCAATCAGACCCAGCTCCAGCAGTGCCTCGCCGACAGTGGTCTTGTCGGTGTGGATGTCGAATTTGGTAACGGTGCCATTGACGTATTCAACGGTAAAATAGAACTGGGTCTCGCCCTCGCCCTTTTCGGTGTAGGAGACGGTTTTTACGAAGCTGTAGGTAGTGCCATCGGTGATCTCGGTGGAGTCGACACCGGTCATGGCATACTCATCGTTAATGTAGAAAGCCCAGTAGGCGCTTTCGGTGTCCCAGTCGGCGGTCACGCCGTTGACGGTGGTGACATACAGGCCGTATTCAGTGGTGTAGCCGTCGATCAGGCCGTTTGCCAGCAGTGCTTCACCGACATATTGGGCATCGGAGGAATAGGTGAAAGTGGTGCCGGTGCCGTTTTCGTCGGTGACGATGACGGTGAAAGAAGCCTGCTCATCCTTGGGCTCAGTGGGAGCTTCGGTAGGAGCTTCGGTAGGAGCTTCGGTAGGAGCTTCGGTAGGAGCTTCGGTGGGTGTTTCGGGGGCTTCGGTAGAATTATCGAGCGGAGCAGTGGTCGTGCCGGTGGTAT